>JAVUPY010000091.1 GCA_032252755.1 Terriglobia bacterium | reverse complement strand
AAAGTTCTGCCCTGAAGTGGGGGATTGATGCGACGGAGATGGATGCGACCGAGCGCGGCGATCGCGCTCACAGCCTTGCTGTTGACGTTATCTGCCACCTGGCTTCTCGCCGGTGACAAGCGCAAGAGCACGACCCGCATGGACGAGCGCCAGCGCGCAATCCACGCCCTCAACCGCTTGACCTTCGGTCCTCGTCCCGGCGACGTCGACCGGGTGCTGGCTAGGGGCGTCGATAACTGGATCGATCTCCAGTTCCATCCCGAAAAGATCGACGATTCAGCTTTGCAGGCTCGACTCGAGCAATTCCGTACTCTGCAAATGCAGCCGCGAGAAATGCTCGCCGAATTTCCTCCACCACAAGTGATAAAGCAAGTCGCCGATGGCAAACTGTCGATGCCTCGGGATCCCGAGGAACGAGCAGTCTACGAGGCCGCGATCGCGAAGTACGAGAACAAGCAGCAGAAGAAGCAGGCGACTAGCGCCGACAACGCGCAATCGCAAGACAACTCTTCCAACGAGATGACTCCACAAGAGCAGGCCGCGAAGCGCGAAGCTCAACGTCAGGCGCGCGCAGACGCAGGTCGCTTGCTCTCGATGTCTCCTGACGATCGCATGAAGGCGATCCTGAATATGCAGCCAGATGAGCGTTCACGGCTGGTTCGCGTCCTCGCGCCGCAGGAACGAATGCAGCTTCTCGACGGAATGTCTCCGAAGCAGAAGGAAACCTTGCTCGCGCTGGCGAATCCGCAAGCGGTCATTCCCGCGGAACTCATGCAGGCGAAGCTCGAGCGCGCAGTCTACAGCGAACGCCAGCTCCAGGAAGTCATGACCGACTTCTGGTTCAACCACTTCAACGTATTCATCGGCAAGGGACCAGATCGTTACCTCATCACCTCCTACGAGCGCGATGTGATTCGACCTCACGCTCTCGGCAAGTTCAAGGACCTGCTGATGGCAACTGCGCAAAGTCCAGCGATGCTGTTCTACCTCGACAATTGGCAGAGCGTTGGACCGAACTCGCAGGCCGCGCTGAACCGCGACCGCATGGCCAATGGCGAAATGCCCCAGCGCCTTGGTCGCCGCGGACGCTTCGCTCGCCCGCTCACTCCGCAGCAGCAGGGGCGACTCAAGCAGTTTGCCCAGAAGGCCCCGAAAGGCCTGAACGAGAACTACGCGCGTGAAGTGATGGAACTGCATACGCTCGGCGTCAACGGAGGTTACACGCAGAAGGACGTAACCGAACTCGCCAAGATACTGACAGGTTGGACGATCCAGCGGCCTCGTCGCGGCGGTGGATTCGAGTTCAACGAGCGTCTGCACGAACCCGGAACGAAGTACTTCCTCGGCCACAAGTTCAAGGAGGACGGCGAGAAGGAAGGCGAGAAAGCTCTAGGAATGCTCGCCTCGAGTCCCGCAACAGCGAGGTTCATCTCGCGCGAGCTGGCGATGCGCTTCGTCAGCGACAATCCTCCGGATTCGCTGGTCGATCGTATGGCCGAAACCTTCCGGAAGAGCGACGGCGACATTCGCGAAGTCCTGCGAACGATGTTCAAGTCGCCCGAATTCTGGTCTCCAGAAGCGTATCGAGCCAAGGTCAAGACGCCGCTGGAGTTCGTCGCTTCCGCCCTGCGCGCCACGAACGCCGACGTCGAGAATGGTCTTCCGCTCATCCAGCAACTGAACAAGATGGGAATGCCGCTTTACGGAGCTCAACCGCCAACTGGCTACTCGATGAAGGCGTCGACCTGGGTGAATTCCGCTGCGCTGTTGGACCGCATGAACTTCGCTCTCGCGCTCGGAGTTGGACGTTTGCCGGGAGTGAAGCTGAACCTCCAGAGCGATCCCAATCTCTCCCGAGTGGCCACTGGAAACGCTGACGGAGAGCAGGTTCTGGCGGCATTGGAGAACTCCCTCCTCAACGGCGATGTTTCCGAACAGACACATGACACGATCGAGAAGAGGTTAAAGGACCCAATGGTCAGCGGACGGAAACTCGACGATGCGCCAAGGCCAGTCATCGTCGGCGCAGTTGCGGGATTGATCCTGGGAAGTCCTGAGTTTCAGAGGAGGTAAGCGTCTCAGCGATAGAGCTGAGTAGCTGAAGTTATGGCGATTACACGACGTGCATTCATGCGTGGTGGAGCGATGGCGGTTGTTGGAACCGCGGCTCTGCCGAGCTTCCTGACGCGAGCGGCGTTCGGCGCAGAGACTAACGGTGGCAACAAGCGCCTGGTCGTTGTTTTCCAGCGCGGCGCAGCCGATGGACTGAATATCGTGATTCCTCACGGCGAGCGCGCCTATTACGCGATGCGTCCCTCGATTGCCATCCCGCAACAGTCCGTCGTCGATCTCGACGGGTTCTTCGGCCTGCATCCGTCGATGCAGTCCCTGAAGCCGCTCTGGGACCAGGGACATCTGGCGATCGTGCACGGGGCCGGTTCGCCGGATCCAACGCGCTCGCACTTCGACGCACAGGATTACATGGAGAGCGGAACTCCGGGGGTGAAGAGCACGGAAGACGGATGGTTAAATCGGACGCTGCAATCGGAGAACGCCGATGAGAAGGAACCATTCCAGGCGATTGCGCTCGGCACGAGTTTGCCGCGCATACTGCAAGGCCCCGCGCCTGCGGTCGCCGTCAGCAACGTGAATGATTTCGGCGTTGGTGGACGGAATCCCGCGGCGCAGCCGCTGGCGAACACGTTCGAGGCGATGTATGCCGGAACCGTGGATTCGGTGCTGCATGGAACAGGCCAGGAGACCTTCGAGGCGGTGAAGATGCTGAAGTCGGCCGATCCGAACCAGTATCGTCCAGCGCCGGGGGCTAATTATCCGCGCGGGAGATTTGGCGACGCGCTGCGCCAGACAGCGCAATTGATCAAGGCCAACCTCGGCGTGCAGGTCGCGTTTACGGACATCAGCGGCTGGGACCATCACGTGAACGAGGGCAACACGCAGGGACAACTCGCGAACGTGCTGCGGGAGTTCTCGCAGTCGCTGTCGGCGTTCTACATCGATCTGGGCGACCTTGCGGAAGACACCGTGGTTGTGACCATGAGCGAGTTCGGACGCACCGCGCGCGAGAATGGCAATCGCGGGACGGATCACGGTCATGCGAACGTGATGCTCGTCATGGGTGGTCGCGTGCGCGGCGGCAAAGTCTATGGAAAGTGGCCCGGACTGGAGAATGAGCAACTGCACGAGCAGCGCGACCTGGCGCTGACAACGGACTTCCGGCAAGTCGTCGGGGAGGCAGTTTACCGGCACCTTGGCAATCGACACCTGAACGAAGTGTTTCCCGGATACGAGAACAGTCCGTCGAAGTTCTTGAGATATCTCGGATAGGAAAAAACCGTTCACCACGAAGGCACGAAGACACGAAGCGGAGGGGCAACAAGCTTCGTGAGTCGTGCCTTTTTCTGCGGGTCGATTTACCGAGTCCGCGGGCTGGAGACCGTTCGTTGTTTATGTTACGTTTCCCCAGGTCTCACATAAGGACGCACTCATGGAAATGTCTGGTTTTGCATTCAGCACGACGGATTGGTCCGCGATTGAACCGACGGAGCATAAAGGGCGAAACAGGCGTCGCGTACTGGCGCACACAGAATGTCGGGAACATTCGTGTTCGCATGGTGGAGTACACGGCGGGGTACAAGGCGGACCACTGGTGCAGCAAAGGGCACATCTTGTTGTGTGTTGAAGGGCAGCTCGAAACGGAATTGCAGGACGGACGCAGGATAACTTTGCGGCCGGGAATGAGCTACCAGGTGGCGGATGGGATGGAAGCACATAGGTCCTCAACCGCAAGCGGAGCAAAGCTGTTCATTGTGGATTAAACAGAGAACGGGCTAGCTTTCGTACCATGCCGGAATTGGCATGGGATCGCGATGACGCGGGCTGAGGATGAAGCGGAAGCCGCGGCTGAAGATGCGCCGTGCGATGCTGCGGCGTCGGGCGTCGGGCGCTGCGAGAGAATGCACCAGGCAGCGAAGGCGACCTGGGGGCCAGTACCAGGTCATATCGTGGAGCAGGGCCTTGTGGTGTTCCGCGGCAGAACCGATCGGGTTTGGAAGAAAGCTGCACTGGCGTAGGGAGGTTCCGGTGCCGTCCCAGAGCGAGCGATCCCAGAAAGGCGTACCGGGCAGGGGAGTGAGCGGGATAAAGATCACCACATCCAGTGGGAGGTCATAGGCGCCGCGGAACAGTTCGCGAATAGTGTCGCGAGTATCACCTTCGATGCCATAGATAAAAGACCCGATAGTACAGACGGCGGGGTAGCGCGTCGTAATGTGCTGAAGGGCACTGCGTACCTCCTCATATTGCGAACCCTTCGCAAGACTCCCCAATTCATTGTTCGAGCAACGCTCGATTCCGATATAGATTTCGTTCAATCCGGCGCGAACGCACAGTTCGAGTGCACCGGAGGCAGCGTCGCGGCAGAGGTAGTCAGCACGGACCCAGGCGCTCTGGCCGATTTTCAGTCCGCGCGAGAGAAGCATCTCAGCGACTCGGCGAGGAACGGTCGGGTTGGCATTGAAGCACGGGTCCACCCAGCCGATGTATTTGCGACCGAAATTCTTAGTCACGTACTCGACTTCGGCAACGACGCGCTCGGGGGACTTAGTGCGAAGGCACGGTTCGACGATTTGCTGGGCCGCGCCCGGCGCCACGACAGCTGGTGAAGGGCGCCCCATCTGACGCCAGAGCACGCAGAAGGAACAACGGTGGCAGCAGCCGCGGCTGAGTTCGAGGGCGACGAAATCGCGATGGTTGCGGCTTTCGGCGCCGTAGCGGTGCATTGGGAGAAGATCGTAGGCGGGGAACGGAAGACGATCGAGATCTTCGATTGGGTCACGCCATGGCGTTCTGACGAGGGTGTCCTCTTCCCGGAAGGAGATACCTTTGATGTCACGAAGAGAGTGTGTCTCATGCGACACGAGGGCTTGCATGAGCTCGATGAGTGTCTGTTCGCCCTCTCCGTGGACGACGAAGTCGACGAGGCCTGTGGAAAGCACTTCGGCGGCCAGATTTCCGAAACAGCATCCCCCGGCGAGCACTTGCGCGCCCATGGATTTCGCCAGGGCGGCGAGGCGAAGATCATCGGCGCAACTGACGGCTTCTTCGCCGATCGCGACGTAACTCGGCTTCAGGGCGCCCAGATGCTGCTCAAGCGTGCGCCAGCCCATGCGCAGAGCAGGTGCATCAAGGATGGAGACTTTAACGTTTGGAAGCTGTTCGCGGACGGCGGCAGCAAGCGAGGCGAAGGCGAGCGGCGGCCAGAACGCACTGTCAGGTCCGTTGAACGGCCAGATGGGCCGGGGCGGCCGGACGAAGAGGAGGAGGTCGCTCATGCAGTTCCAGACATGCGCGTGCTGACGGCACCCCAAGCCGTTGCGAGCAGAATGAGCGCGTTCCACGAGATGAGATATGTGACCGACATGAGTCCGGCGAAAGCGAGATAGCTGAGGGCGGTAACCGCCAGCGGCGAGCCAGAAGTTGCGCCCAGCAGGATGACCGGAATCGCGGTAATGAGGCTGATGAGATACCAGACGCTGGAAATAGTCGGTATTCCTGTGCACCAAAAATCAAAACGATCGGCGGGCAGGAGCAGCAGGTAAAAACTCATCCCATAACCGAACAACTGGCCGGTGATTGCGCGAACGACAGTGCTCTGAGGGACCAGGTGATAGCCGAAGGGAAGCATCAGAAGCATTGCGATGCCGTGTAACCAGAGCGAGCGGGAAGTCGGGCGCGGACGGAAGGTGACGAACGCGATAGCTGCGACGAGCGCTCCGATGTAGAGTCCGGTGCAGCGCTGACAGGCAGCGCTGACGACACCGCCAGCGTGCCAGCAGTTGACCTGACCGCAGATATGCGAGAAGAGGTGGCGGAGAAAGTCCATATCACTTCGCTGCCGGGTAGGGAACCTTAGTCACCTTGGCTGAGTCGCCGTTGAGATCGAGAAGATACAGGGCTCGATCAGTTTCAGAAACACTCTTATCCGGTGCCCCGGCCAGGTTCGTGGCAATGGTGCGGCCATCGGGCGAAAGCGCAATTGGGAAGTGATGGAAGAAGCTGGAATCAACATCTCCCTCGGAAGCGTTCATTTGTGAGACGGGGACGATCCGCACAATATCGCCGGTCTCCGCATTGATTTCGGCGATTGACCATACGGACGTGTTCTTTTTAACAGCACCGAGCACCCCGGCATAAAGCGAGTTGCCATCGGGAGACCATTGGAGGTTGCCGATTTGGGAGTGCGGGTCGAGTTTCGGCTCGATGATGCGTTGCAATCCTTGTTGGTCGCAGATCACGATGACGGCAGTCTTATCTTCCCGTGCCACCGGCAAAGCAATGCGGCCGGTGCGGTCTGTGGCGGGCGGTGGAACGAAACCGTTGTAGTCGCTTTCGCTTGGGTTGGGGACGCGAAACTCCGTGGAATTGTGGGGTTGTGAGGAATCAGATTCCAGGCTGCCGATCAGGAACAGGTCCTTGTTTTCCATGCTTTCCGACTTGGCGATGAATGCAACCTGGTCGTTGGCGCGGAAGAAATAGGCAGTACCCAGATCCTCTATGTCTTTGTATTCTCCGCTACCGAGGTCGACTTTGATGGGATGATCGCCCCATAAATAGAGCACACGGCGAACTTCAGCGGCGGGAGCGAAGTAGCCCTCGCTCTGATTGAGTTTGATGATTCGAACTACGTCGCCGTTGGGAGCAACCTCGGCAAGGAATGAGCGTTCTTCGCTGGGGGCGGCATCGTCGTACACGAAGGCAAGAACGGTGCGGCCATCCTCGCGCCACTGTGCAGAAATGACTGGCTGGCTCGAGCCCTTCGGACGATAAGTGTAGATGGAGGTCGCTTTGCCGGTCGCGGTGTCGTACAGCGCGATCCCGCATTCTTTCGTGCCAGCCCTGACATAGTCGAAGACGAGTTGAGAGCCATCGGGACTCCATGATGGCATGCAGGCGGTGATGAAAAGGAAGAAGCCCGCAATGGCAACGAGACTGAGGACGATGTGCAACGCCCTTGGTGGGTGCACAATGACCTCCTGAAAGTAAACAGTTTGCGAATAGTTAAGCAGGCACAGAAATCGGCGTCAGTGACGGGGGAAGCAGGGGGATGTGATTCAACGGCACTATCACGCAGTTAGAACTTTATATCTACCACCGGTTTGTACTTGGTTTTTGGGAACGGCCCAGAGGAAGCATGAAGCGAGCAAACCGTGAGCTTGTTGTCTGCTGAAGGCTGGTTGTCAGCCTGGGTCCAGTCTTTTGCGGGAGGACAACTGGTTCCGACGTCTTGAACGGAGAACTGGACAACAGCGGCGTCACGGGCCGGCAGCGGTGCGTGGGGCGTGTTCGTCGCAGTTGCAGTGTTCGTGCCTGCGGGCGGAACTGTTGTCGTCACGGGTGTTGGGTTCGGTTGCGCGGGAGCCTCTGTGGCATTAGATAATTTCTGTGTGCTCTTGTCGAAAGCGTTGCTGAGAGCATTGCCGAGCGCGGAGCCGGTTTTTGCAGCCGCATTGCCGGCGGCAGAATTGGCGAGTCCCGATTCGACAGTGGCTTGCGAGAAGGCTTGGGACGAGAGAAGAAGAACCAGCAGAACCAATCCAAAGAAGACACGTGGAATCATGGCAGTCGCCTCCCCACGACAGGGGAAGCGTACTGCCGTTGGGCCGGGGAGTCAACGGGCCGATTCTTCCAAACGCGCGGACACCGTTGTGAGGCGGCTAATAGCGCATTAGTACTAGTAACTTGACCATCAGGTCTGCTTCCCTGTATGAATGACGAACGCCATGATGAACATGTTCTCAAGGCCGGCAATTTCGCTGGAACCAGCGGCGAGTTACGGTCGTGTGTTCATCCGGAAATCCGCCCTCGCGATTATTCGGATTATTGCCATCGCTCCATAGGCGGGCCGGGCGAAAGATCTACGTAAGAAAGCCACCACCCGCCGAGACGAGTGGTGGCTTTTCAATTGGGGAAAGGACCCTGGTTAACCGTCAGCAGCAGAGTGTGAACCTGGTCCACCGAGGTCAAAGAACGGATGATCACAGTCGGTGATGTAAAAGCGGCGCGGGAACGAATCGGGAGTTCGGTGCTGGTGTCGCGGTGCGCGAAGTCGAGCGCGTTGTCACAAATGACGGAGAGCCGCGTATGGCTCAAGTACGAGAACCTGCAGATGACCGGGTCGTACAAGGAGCGCGGGGCGCTGAACAAGATTCTGACGCTCTCGGCGGACGAGCGTTTGTGTGGCCTGATAGCGGCCTCGGCAGGAAATCATGCGCAGGCCATTTCTTACCACGCGACGCAGCGCGGGATCTCAGCACAGATCGTGATGCCGATGGCGACGCCACTGATCAAGGTCATGGCGACGCGGCGGTTCGGCGGAGAGGTGATCCTTCATGGCGCGAATTACGATGAAGCCTGCGAAGAGGCGCTGCGCCGGTGCACGGAGTCTGGGCGTACGTTCGTGCATCCGTTCGATGACGATGCGGTCATGGCGGGACAGGGAACGCTCGGGTTCGAATTGATGGAGCAGGTACCAGAAATTGATGTCCTGATCGCCTCAATCGGTGGCGGCGGGATGATCAGCGGAGTGGCGTGCGCGATCAAAGAGGCGAATCCGAAGGTGCGTGTAATCGGCGTGCAGACGGCCAGGCTGCCTTCGATGCGGGAAGCCGTACGGAAAGGTGGACCAGTGACGCTGCCCGTTTCGTCGACGCTCGCTGATGGAATTGCGGTGCGGCGCGCGGGCGAACGTACGTTCGAGATGGTGCAGCGGTACGTGGACGACATCGTGACCGTCGACGAGGACGAGATCGCAGCGGCGATTCTGCTGTTACTCGAACGGGAAAAGACGCTGGTCGAGGGTGCGGGAGCGGCTCCGGTCGCGGCACTGCTGCACAGAAAGTTAGCGGTGATGGGAAAGAATGTCGGAGTGGTGATCAGCGGCGGGAATCTCGACGTTTCGATTCTGTCGCGGATCATCGAGCGCGGCTTGGCAGAAGACGGTCGGATGGTGCGGCTGAGAATCCATCTGCCGGATTATCCTGGTGCGCTTCACAACTTGACGGGCGTGCTGGCGGAGCATCGGGCGAATATCGTCCAGACTGCTTACGATCGGACTTACTTCGGAGTGGATTTAGGAAATACCGCGATCGATCTCACCATGGAAACGCGTGGGGCGGAGCATGTACATGAGTTAGTTACGGCGTTAAAAGAGAAGCGGTATCAGTTCGAGCGGATCGAGTAAAAACGCAAACGGGAAGGGAAAAACCGCAAAGGTAAAAGACGAAAAACGATTATGGTTGGGCGGTGGCAGCCGATTCAAGGTCGAGTTCGAGAAAGAGTTCGTTGGGCAATGGACTATCGAAGTAAGGTGCGATGTCGTAGAAGCCGAAGGCGCGGTAAAGGGTAATAGCGCGGGCCATTTTGTCGGTCAGGGTATCGAGGCGCATTTTGCGGTAGCCGGCCGAGCGAGCGGTTTTGATCAGATGCTCGATGAGGCGGCGTCCCAGATTGTGTCCGCGGGCGATGGGGCGGACGTAAAGGCGCTTCATCTCGCAGATGTCGTCGGCGAGTGGGCGCATGGCGATCACGCCTGCGGGAATTTGCGTTTGGTCCTCGCTATCCATCCACGCGATAAGAAGGGTGCCACGCGGGGGCGCGTACTTGCCGGGTAGTCCCGCGAGTTCCTGCTCGAAGCTTTGGAAGCAAAGATCGGTGTCGATCGAGGCCTGGTACTCCCTGAACATTGTGCGGGCGATATCGAAGTCCTCGGGGGTTACGGCGGGGCGGATGGAGAACGGCATTCAGAGATTTTAGCGGATGGGACAGCCGTTGCCAGCGCCACTAAAACTCTTTCGTCGAAAGTAAAGCTCGGGCAGGCGAGGTCACCTGCCCCTCCAGACAGTGACGAGCTACGAGCCGGTTTTGCGGAGATGCGGGTATTCGGGTTTAGATTGCATTTCGCGCAAGCGCGGCTGAGCTTTCACCTGGAGTGGCAGCCGCCAATCTTTTGCGGACGCGTGGCCGGCGCGGAGCCAACCGATTCGCGTGAGCAGCGATCCGGCGATGCTGGAGACGGCGGCGGCGCGGCGAAGCTGGCGGGAGCGGCGAACGCCCATGGCTTCGGCGGCGACGCGGAGGACGAGAGGCACGGGGCCGGAGAGAATTCCGCCGGCACGCGTGATCCAACCGCTGACGCCGTGCTTCAACGGTTCGTTGACGATCGGGTCGCGCTTGCGTTCGAGTTCAACGCCTTCATAGATTTCCGCGGCGGCGGAGATAATTCCGATACGGTTCAGCGCGGGCGAGGTGTCATTGCCGAGAAGCTCGAGCACCGAGACGCCGGCGTTCATGCCGGACATCCCAAAGTGAAATGGCAGGGTCCGGACGTTGTGATTCCACACGGGAATGACGGTAGCGCCGATGAGCACGCCGGTGTAGTTGGAGAAGGGTAGGCCGAAGAGCGCCGAGAATCCTTCGGCGACATTACCAATGATGCGGAATGGTCCGAAGGCGAAACGATCCGCGAGGATTTGCGCGACGGCGGCGGCACCGGAGAAAGTTCCGAAGCCCGCGAGTATCCAGGCGCCCATGGACATAGGACTCTGCGGCTTGAACATTCGCAGCATGTTAAGGAAGCGCGAAGGCCGGCCAAGATCGGCTACGAGCAGTGCGCCGGATACGGCAGCACCGGCGGCCGCGACGAGGCGAGCATCGCGAGCAACTTTGTCGTCACGACCAGTCAAGTGGGCCATCGCGCCGATCACGGCTGACGCGCCAGCGGCTCCGCCAACGAAAAAGTAGACGGGAATTCCCGGATTCCATTGCGGCTGCTTCAGAAGAGGGATGCCGTAGTATCCGGTACTCGGTGACGCAATCGGAAAAGGAGCGCCAGCGGGAATGACGCCCTTCTCAGTGACTTCGCCGAACTCTTCCGCGCGCTTGCGAATTTCGAGGAGCCGTGCTTCCCGATCGGCGTGCCAGCCCTGCTGCGCGTACTCGTTTGGGAGATTGAGGAGGGGATCGCTCATGGCCGGCCACTCCCCAGGAATGCGATCAGGCTTCCTACGGCGAGTACCCCGGCTGCGAGTGCCGAGGACATCCACCCGGAACGTAGATAAGTTGTGGGGACTTCCGGTTGCGGCGGCAGGTTGTACTGCTTGGGATCGCCGCGCGTGATGAAGAATGCGTGCGTGCCCTTGACGCTGGTTTCCGTGGGATCGTAAAACTCGGCGTCTTCCATTCCGCGCGAGCGCAGTTCACGGACACGCTCCTGCCCGGCGAGTCGAAGTTCGTTAATTTCGCCGAACTTGATCGATTCTGTTGGGCAGGCTTTTGCGCATGCAGGCGGAAGCCCAATCTTCTGGCGGTCGTAGCAGAAGGTGCATTTGAATGCACGACCGTCATCCTTATTTTTCTGAACAACGCCGAATGGGCAGGAGACGACACAGTAGGCGCAGCCGTTGCAAACGTCCGGCTGAACGAAGACTCCGCCGAATTCGGTGCGCACGATCGCGCCGGTGGGGCAGGCCTCGAGGCATCCGGCGACTTCGCAGTGCTTGCAGACGTCGGACGAGAACGCCCAGGATGCGACGTCGGGAGCATTGCCGCCTTCGCCCGGAATGGGCATGGCTTCGATGAACTTAACGTGTCGCCATGTGGAGTGGCCGACGGCGCCTGTGTTGTCGTAGCTAAAACCGGTGAAGTTCAGGCCGTCGTCGGAGATGCCATTCCATTCCTTGCAGGCGACCTCGCAGGCTTTACAGCCGATGCAGAGAGTCGAGTCGGTGAGAAATGCGGTCGTGGTCATACGGCCTCTCTCATGTGTGATTTCCATTGCTCCAGTGCTTTGGCACCAGCTTCACGCCGGCCAGGGACGATATCGCAGACGAGGGCCTTGGTTTCCATAATGCGCACGTTGGGCTCCTCCGAGATGACGAGCAGATCGTTCACGACATCGCCGAGAGCAAGGCCGTTGTATCCCCAGTGATAGGGAAGTCCGACCTGGTGAACCGTGCGGCCTTCTACCCAGAGTGGCCGCATGCGTGCGGTCACCATTACGCGCGCTTCAATGATGGATCGAGGAGTGTAGATACAGGCCCAACCGCCGTGCTCGAGGCCGAGAGTGCCGGCGAGTTCGGGCGAGACCTCGCAGAAAAGCTCAGGCTGCAGTTCGGAAAGATGCCCCAGCGAGCGTGACATTCCGCCGGCGGTGTGATGCTCGGTCAGGCGATAGGTCGTGAGGACGTAAGGGAAGCGGGCGTCGGAAGGTTGCGAGTACGGATTGTCAGGCCGCTCTTTCTTTTTCGCGGCAGGATTATTGTCGTA
This sequence comes from Terriglobia bacterium, assembly GCA_032252755.1. NCBI lineage: Bacteria > Pseudomonadati > Acidobacteriota > Terriglobia > Terriglobia bacterium. Next base: position 27,075 of record JAVUPY010000091.1, on the reverse strand, counting down.
CTCCGGGTAGAGCACATTAGGGAACAACGATTCGAGCGGCTCGTAGTGAACGGGGAGCGGTCCGTCCTTGAGACCACTGGTAACAAAAAGCCAGCCCATGCCGTCAGGATGCAAGATGAACGGCTTATCGCCGGGGATTGCTTCCGACCCTGTAGCTTCTTTGCTGGGCTTGTAATCCGGGCGGATCTTCTTCTCGAAATCGGGTGTGTCGAGCCCGGTCCACTCTGATTTTTCTTCATCCCACCAGACGAGCTTTTTGCGCTCGCTCCAGGGCTTCCCGTCAGGACGGGCGGAGGCGCGGTTATATAGGATGCGAACGTCGTTTGGCCAGCTGAAGCCCCAGCCGTGGCCAAGGTAGCCAACGGGTTCGCGCTTGTGCGCCTTGTTCTCCAAGTCCTTAGGAAAGACGCCGGAGTAGATCCAACATCCGCAGGCAGTGCTGCCGTCGGCTTCCAGCTTTTTGTAGCTCGGGAGCAACTCGCCAGTGTTCAGATCGCGGCCATTGATCTCCTGAAGGATTTGAGAAACGCTGGGCTCCTCGTGAAGACCATGCGTCGTGTAATTCCACTGAAGCTTTTGGATGGGTTCGTAGCGGACGCCGATTTTTCCAACGGCTTTCTTCTTGAGGCGCTTTCCAAGGTGATACATGAACCAAGTTTCGCTGCGGGCGTCGCCTGGTGGATTCACGGCCTTTTCGCGATATTGCAATAGCCGCTGCGTGTTGGTGAAAGTGCCTTCTTTCTCCGCGCTGCCGGCGGCTGGGAAAAGGAAAACCTCTGTGGCGATGTCCTTGGAATTCAGTTCGCCGCGCTCGACTTCCGGTGAGTTGTACCAGAATGAGGCGGTCTCGGTTTCCACCATGTCTCGGACAACCAGCCATTTGAGCTTGGACAACGCTGTACGTTCGAGTCGCCCGTTGGAAGCCCCGACGGCCGGGTTCTGGCCCATGACGAAGAGGCCTTCCATCTTGCCGTCCTGCATGTCGAGCCAATAGCCGAAGTGCGAATGGTCACCGGTGACACGGGGCAGGAGATCGAAGCACCAGTTGTTCTCCTTCTGCGCGTGCTCGCCATACCAGGCCTTCATGAGGCTGACGAAGTAGTCTTCAAAGTGCCACCACAGGCCCTTGTTTGCGCGGTGCTTGTTAATGTAGTTCTCGAACGTTTTCGAATCTGCCTCGAAGAACGGCATGGGCAGATAGCCGGGGAGGATGTCATAGAGGGTCGGAATATCGGTGGAACCCTGGATGGACGCGTGTCCGCGGAGGGCAAGTATGCCGCCGCCAGGACGCCCGATGTTCCCAAGTAATAGTTGAAGAATTGCCGCTGTCCTAATGATTTGAACGCCCTTGGAGTGTTGCGTCCAGCCAACGGCGTAGCAGATGGCGGCGGTCTTGTCTGGGCCGGATGCAGAGGTAAAGGCCTCGGCAACCTTCAAGAACTTGTCCTTGGGAAGACCGGCATGGCGCTCGATCATCTCCGGCGTGTAACGGGAGAAATGGCGCTTCAACACCTGGAAAACGCAGCGGGGATTCTGAAGCGTGGCATCGAACTCGTACTCACTGACCTTACCGGCTTCACCTCCGCGGTCCTTGCCGTGACCTCCGCCTGACTCAGAGTGGCCGGGAATTGCAGGTGTGCCTTCCTTGCGCGGCTCACCCTTATAGAGCCAGGTTTCTGGACTGTATTTCTTGGTTTTACCGCTCCAGCCCGAAAAAACGCCGCCGAGGTCTTCAGTGTCCTTGAAATCATCCCGGAGGATGACGCCAGCATTGGTGTAGGGAACAACGTAGTCGCGGAAGATTTTGTTGTGCGTAATGGCGTAATTGATCAGGCCGCCGAGGAAAAGGATGTCGGTTCCGGCGCGCAGAGGCACCCACATATCGGCCATAGCCGAGGTGCGAGTGAATCGCGGGTCGACGTGGATGATAGTGGCGTTGTTCTTCTCACGCGCCTCCATAACCCACTGGAACCCGACAGGGTGGTTCTCCGCCATGTTGGAGCCCATGATGAGGATGGCGTCGGCGTTGGCGAGATCAGTTTGCGCGGTGGTGGCGCCGCCGCGTCCGAACGATGTGCCCAGACCGGGCACGGTAGAGCTGTGTCATATACGGGCCTGGTTGGAGATGCACACCATACCGAGGCCACCCGAAAATAACTTCTTTATTAGGTAGTTCTCTTCGTTGTCGAGGGTTGCGCCGCCGAGATGCGCGATCTTCTTGGTCTGCATTACCCAGTCGCCATCTTCTTTTTCCTGGAAAGTACGCTCGCGGGATTCCCAAAGGCGGTCGGCAACCATGTCCATCGCCTGCTCGAGTGGAATCTCCTCCCACTCGGTCGCATATGGGCGGCGATAGCGCACTTTCTTCAGGCGGTGCGGATGCGTGTGCAGTTCAAATGTATCCGCGCCCTTGGGGCAAAGCCGGCCACGGGAGATGGGCGAGGCCGGATCGCCTTCGATGGAGATGAGCTGGCCATCTTTGTGGAACGCGAGCTGGCCGCAGCCAACGCCGCAATAAGGACAGATCGACCGGGCGACATCGGCGTCGAAGTGCTTGGGGAGAAGCTGCTTGGTGTGATCGCTCATGGCTTCTTCTCCGGTTCCGCGCCATGAGCCTGATTTGATCTGCTTGACGACAGGCCAGCGGTTCAGCAGGTCCCCAATCATTGGGCCTCCAAGATTCGGGCGATCGCTCTCTGGGGTTGAGACACGCGGAGTGACGGCTAGGTTGCCATGCGTGAGCTGCTGGTTGAAGTTTGCGCGGACGAACGGCAGCTTGTAGATTCAAGGCCATGTTCTCGCGCCGAACGAATTGGAAGCTGACGAAAAACAAATATACGGAAGCACTCGAACGCTTTCGCGCCAGTGGGCGCGAACTGCTGGACCTGACGGCGTCTAATCCGACCGAAGTTGGGTTGCAATATGAGTCGGAACGACTGCTGAAGGCGTTGGCCTCGCCGCGGGGGCTGGATTATGAGCCGGCGTCAAAAGGATTGCTGCCGGCGCGAAAGGCGGTTGCCGGGTACTACGCCGAGAAGGGAATCGAAGTTTCGGCCGAGCAGATCTTTTTAACCGTGAGCACGAGTGAGGCGTACACATATGTGTTTCGCCTGCTCTGCGATCCCGGCGACGAGGTCCTCGTTCCGCAACCCAGCTACCCGTTATTCGAGTTTCTCGCCGATTTGCAGGACGTGAAACTGGTTCCGTATGAGTTGATTTACGATCACGGATGGCAGATTGATTTCCATTCGCTCGAGTGCGCGATGGCTTCGAACACGCGGGCAGTCCTGGTCGTCCATCCGAATAACCCGACCGGATCATATGTGAAGAAAGAAGAGAAGCGGCTGTTGGATCGCATTTGCGACGAGCGCGGCCTAGCCATCATTGTGGATGAGGTGTTCCTGGACTATTCAGTTGGTGGGGACGCTCCACTCTCGTTTGCGGGAAGTTGGGGGGCTTTGACGCTCACCTTGAGCGGGTTGTCGAAGATCAGCGGGTTGCCGCAGATGAAGTCGGCGTGGATGGCGCTGAGCGGGCCGGAATCGGTCGCGCAGGAGGCGTCAGCGCGGCTGGAGGTGATTGCGGATACTTACCTCTCGCCTAATGCGCCAGTGCAGTGGGCCTTACCGGAGATGCTGGCGATGCGCGAGGGGATTCAGCAGCAGTTGAAGGCGAGAGTGAAGGAGAATCTTGCCACGCTGGATGGGCAACTGCGCAAGCAGAGCCTGTGCCAACGTTTGCAGGTTGAGGGAGGCTGGTACGCCGTGCTGCGTGTGCCGGCTATCCGATCGGATGAAGAACTTGCCATTCAATTGCTGGAGCAGGAAAACGTGCTGGTGCAGCCGGGACATTTCTTCGACTTCGTATCGGAGGGGTACCTGGTACTGAGCCTGATTACTCGAGAGGACGTCTGCAGGGAAGGCATCGCAAGAATTCTGAGCTTCCTTGCAGAGTGACGGGTTGGTTATAGGAGAAGCCGCACTACGGCTGAACCTGAATCGCGTCCCCGCTCGCACATCCCGCTAGTACGGCAGTCACTGAAATAGTTATTCGACCACCTTAGGATAACCTCAGGATCAATATGAATTCTCTGGACGAAATTCGAGAATTTCTGGGGCAGAAGCGGATTGCGGTGATTGGCGTTTCGCGGAATCCAAAAGATTTCAGTCGCTCGTTGTTCAAGGAATTCGTTGCGCGAGGTTATGAGACGGTTGCTGTTAACCCGAACGCAACAGAAGTCGATGGATCGCAATTCTGTCCGCGACTGGCGGATGTGAGGCCTGCGCCTGACGCCGTATTACTGATGACGCCTCAGGCGATAACGGAAGATCTCATGCAGGACTGCGCCAAAGCTGGAGTTCGTCACGTGTGGATTTATGGGTATAACGGGCGGAGCAAGGTATCGCCGCTTTCACTCTCGCGTCTGAGGAACGCAGGGGTGAACGTCATAAATGGTGAGTGTCCGTTCATGTTCTTGAATAACAGTGGCGGCATTCACAGGTTTCATGGTTTTGTGCGAAAAGTGTTTCACAGCTATCCGAGATAACCATTTTCCAATGCGCCCGCGGAGGGGTTTTGGGATTACAATCCGCGTGAGGGCTGTCCACCACGGGAGGCGATCATGATTGCTCTCAGGCTGGTGCGACTTATAGAACACCACTCAGACCAACTTGCAGAAGAAATGATGCGGAAACTGGAGATTTGCGACAAGTGTCGCGAACTGCGAAAGGTTCCGCGAGCGGAGATCGAAGAACGCGTTCGTGAAATCTACAGGCAACTCAGCGACTGGCTGGTCAACAAGACTGAACGCGATATCGAACACATGTACCGGCAAGTCGCGCGACGACGGTTCGAGCAGGGAGTTCCGCTGAGCACTGTTTATTGGGCCATCATGACCAGCAAGGAAAACTTGTGGGACTACCTGGTTCACGAGGGAGTGACCGAGAACCCGCTCGAGTTGCAGGCAGGGTTCGAACTCATTCGCATGATGGAACAGTTCTTCGAGACCGCGGTTTACTACCTGTCCCTGGAGTACGAGGAGTTGACCGCCGAGGCGGCGAGGAAGAGGACTGCAGTGGCATCCTGATCGCGGTTGCAGGTCTGACTGCCTTTTACTTTTGCAGGAATGGATTGCTCTCGCGCTCTTCGCCTATCGTCGTTGTGGGACCGTGGCCGGGGATCACGAGAGTTTCGTCCGGCAGAGTGAGTAGTTTCCCGTGTAGGGAATCAATGATTTTCTTGTAGTTTCCCCCGGGCAGATCGGTGCGTCCGATGCTCCCCGCGAAGAGAGTGTCTCCCGCAATCAGAGTTTTCTCCGGAGCAAACAAGAGACAGAGGGACCCTTCGGTGTGTCCCGGGGTATGGATCACCTGCCCCTGATGAGAGCCTGCATTTATGGAATCGCCCTCGCGAAGGTTGCGATCCACGGTGACCTCGCCGGGCGGACGCATTCCGAGCCATGCAGCCTGTACGTCGAGCATCTTCAGAAGCGCGGTATCGTTCTCGTTGAGGAGGATGGGAGCGCCGGTCGCGCGCTTCAACTTCGCGGCGCCCCCAACGTGATCGATGTGTGCATGGGTGATGACGATCTGTTTGAGGGCGAGATTGTGAGAACGAAGAATTCCGAGGATGGACTCGATTTCGTCGCCAGGATCGATGACGATGGCTTCGTGGGACTTTTCGTCGCCCACGATGGAGCAATTGCACTGGAGCGGGCCGACAGGAAGGATTTCGTGGATCATGCGGTCTAAAGTCGAAAGCGAAACTTCTCGCTTGCGACTTTAGACTTTCGACCCCAAAAATGCAAAAGCCTCCGTAACCGGAGGCTTTGTTGTTGTTGAAACTTACTTCTTCGGAGCCGGAGCCTGTTGCTGCTGCGTCGGTGTGTTGCCAAGGACCGAACTGCCGCCGACGGTGCTGCCCTCGCGGGTGGACATGATGGCCAGCGTGAACGAGGTGAGCATGAAGATGACTGCAGCGACGGTCGTCGCCCTGGTCAGGGTGTTAGCGGCCGAGCGAGGACCGAAAGCCGTCTGGCTGCCCATGCCTCCGAACGCAGCAGCGATGTCGCCACTCTGACCGCTCTGCAGCAGGACCACGCCGATCAGGAACAACGAAACGATAATGTGAATAATCGTGATGAGGATAAACATTTACAATGTTTGCCGGTTAACTCACGGCATCGCCCTTCAAAACTTTTGCCTTGAGGAACTTGGAAAGGAGCAGCATGGTGCGGAAGGCGGGACTTGAACCCGCACGCCTTTTGGGCGCCACCCCCTCAAGATGGTGTGTCTGCCAATTCCACCACTTCCGCACATCTCGGGGTAACCATTTCCAAAGAACACAATTGAGGCATTTCGATTATAGCAAACTCCGCGCTGGGCGTAGCGGAGACCCTTGAAGCGGCAGGCCAGCACTGAGGCGCTATCTCCTTGCTTCCTGAGCCGTCCAACCATATTCACCCGTACAGTACTCATAAACGTGGAGCTCCGAAAATGAAAATGCCTGAAAGATCCGTGCGTGCCTTGATCACGCGAATTTCAATTCTTTCTATCAGCTTCGCCCTGACATGTTCCTTGGCTTTGGCACAAGGATCCCAAAAGGGCCCAGAGACAGGTGCAGGTGCAGCCGAGATTCGCGGCTTTGTTCCGGCCAACATGGATACGGGCGTCAAGCCGGGCGACAATTTCTTTCTGTACGCAAATGGCGACTGGATCAAGCGGACAGTTATTCCTCCGGATCGTAGTAGTGTTTCCGGTTTCACGGCGCTGCTGAATATAGCCGACAAGAACGTGGCAGACATCATCCAGGATGCGGCGAAGTCGAAGGCTCCTGCGGGTTCGGAAGCGCAGAAGATGGCCGACCTCTACAACTCCTACATGGACGAGGCCGCGATCGAGAAGCGCGGGATTGCGCCGCTCAAGCCAATGCTCGATGCCATCAACGCGATCAAAGATAAGAAGGGTCTATCGCGGGCGCTGGGCGAAAGCCTGCGCGCCGACGTCGATCCGATGAACAATACCAACTACCACACGCAGAACCTTTTCGGGTTGTGGGTGGGTCCCGGGTTCACCGACTACCAGCACTACAACGCGTACTTGCTGCAGGGCGGACTGGTGATGCCGGACCGCGAGTACTACATCTCCAACACGGCGCACATGAAGGAGATTCAGGAGAAGTACAAGGCGCATGTTGCGGCAATGTTCAAGCTGGCTGGATTCAGCGACCCGGAAGCGCGCGCAGCGAAGGTTTACGAATTGGAGCACGCAATTGCCGAGAAGCAGCGCTCGCTGGCAGACAATGAGAACATTCACAAAGCGGACAATAACTGGACTCAGGAAGATTTCACCAAAAACGCTCCGGGACTCGACTGGGCGGAATTCTTCCAGGGTGCCGGTCTAACCCAGGTAAAGAACTTCGACGTTTGGCAACCGGAAGCGTTCACGGGCGAATCGGGCCTGGTGGCTTCCGAGCCGCTGGATACATGGAAGGATTGGCTGGCATTTCACCAGATCGAGGCGTACGCCAACGTGCTGCCCAAGGCATTTGAAGATGAGCAGTTCGACTTTTTCGGCAAGACGCTCCTGGGGACGCCCGAGCAGATGCCGCGGTGGCGTCGGGCTGTGGACCTGGTGAATCAGTACCTGGGCGATGCCGTCGGCAAAGTTTATGCGAAGCGGTATTTTTCGCCGGAGGCAAAGGCCATGGGACAGGAGATGGTCACCAACATCATCAATGCCTTTCGGAAAAGGATACAGGCGCTCACATGGATGAATCCGAAGACCAAGCAGGAAGCCGAGGCGAAGCTGAGCGCTCTCTACGTCGGCATCGGGTATCCCGAAACGTGGCGGGATTATTCAAAATATGAGGTGAACCCTGATGACGCTTTCAGAAACGTCGAGCGGGCGCGGTTGTATGAATATCACTTTCAGGTGGACCGATTGGGTTCGATCGTGAACCGTCAGGAGTGGTCAATGACGCCGCAGACCGTGAATGCCGTGAACCTGCCACTGCAGATTGCGCTGAACTTCCCGGCCGCGATCCTGCAGCCCCCATTCTTCGACCCGAAGGCTCCGGCAGCGACCAATTACGGCGCGATTGGCGCCGTGATCGGACACGAGATCAGCCACACCTTCGACACCGAGGGAAGCACGTTCGACGACAAGGGACGGCTGCGAAACTGGTGGACACCGGCGGACCTGGAGCGGTTCGAGGCCTCTACGCAGAAGCTCGTGGAGCAATATAACCAGTACAAGCCTTTCCCGGACCTGTCGCTGAATGGCAAGCAGACGGAGGCGGAAAACATCGCCGATGTCGCCGGTTTGGACGCAGCGTATGACGGCTACCATGCGTCTCTGAAAGGAAAGCCTGCACCCGTGCAAGATGGGTTCACCGGCGACCAGCAGTTCTTCATCGCGTTTGGACAGGCATGGGGACAGAAGACAAGGGACGCTGCCCTTCGCCGGCAGGTTGCAACCGATCCACACTCCCCAGCGCAGTACCGTGCCGATACGGTGAGGAACATTGATGCCTGGTATCCGGCGTTCAATGTGAAGCCAGGAGAAACACTGTACCTCGCGCCGGATCAGAGAGTGAAGATCTGGTAAGGCAAGTCAAAGGGAAGAAGGCAAAGGGCAAGACGGTCATGTAATCCGTCTTGCCCTTTTGCTTTTGAGTTTCAAGGCTTCTGTGAGTACCCAGGGGTCTTAATATCTGACGATTTTCGCGAAGCTGTCCGGTTTCAGGCTCGCGCCGCCTACCAGGGCGCCGTCGATGTCGGGCTGGCTCATGAGGGCGGTCGCGTTGTCGGGTTTCACGCTGCCACCGTAGAGAATACGAAGCTGGTTAGCGTATTCGTTTCCGAACATGCTCTCGGCTTCGCCACGGATGACGAGGTGAGCCTGTTCGGCAAGCTCCGGAGTGGCGGTTCTGCCGGTGCCTATCGCCCAGACTGGTTCGTAGGCGATGCTCATTTTAGCGGCCTTCTTGGTGCCGATGCCGCGGAAGGCTCGGTTGCACTGGCGGCGCAGGACATCTTCTGTCAGGCCAGCTTCGCGTTCTTCGATGACTTCGCCGACGCAGAGAATAACAGAGAGTCCCGCTTCGAGTGCGACTTCGAGTCGGCGATTGACGGTGTCGTCGGTTTCACCAAAGTACTGGCGCCGTTCGGAGTGGCCGATGATGACGTATTCGCATCCGGCGCCGATGAGCATGGCTCCGCTGATTTCGCCGGTATAGGCGCCTTCTTTCTCCCAATAAAGATTTTGTCCGCCGACCTTGATGTTCGTGCCCTTGGCGGCGTCGACCACGGCGGCGATGTCGACGAATGGCGGACAAATAACGATCTCATCACGCTTGTGATCTTTTACGAGCGGAATGAAGGCGTCCATGAAGGCGCGCGATTCGGCGGGAGTTTTGTACATCTTCCAATTGGCGGCAATGATTTTCTTTCGCATGGGTTCTCTCGATTATGACGGTCCGGGCTCGGCCCGGTGGTTCTCGGAACGAACTATGAGTTGATAGCGGTCAGGGTTTTGGGCTATTAGCGACTCGAGTGCCCGACGATAGGTGTTGAAATCTCGGTTAGCGAAAAGGACAAAACGGACTTCGCGGACGTAGCGAAGATCAGGAAGAACAGCAGCAACGGTTCCAAGCGCAACTTCGGCAGCTTCCGCTACGGGGTAGCCGTAAGCGCCCGTTGAGATGGACGGAAATGCAATGTGCTGGAGTTGAAGCCTGTCGGCGAGCATCAGCGATTCTCGATAGCAACTGGCAAGCGTTTCCGGTTCGCCGTGCTCGCCGCCGTGCCAGACGGGGCCGACGGTGTGGATGACGAATCCGGCGGGAAGCAGTCCGGCGGTGGTGTGTACTGCGCGGCCGGGTAGAAGAGAGCCTTGCGCAGCCACGATCTTACGGCACTCTTCGAGAATCTCAAGGCCGCCGGCGCGATGGATCGCGCCATCGACTCCGCCGCCGCCCATCAGCGATGAGTTGGCGGCGTTCACGATGGCGTCGACCTGCTGGCGCGTGATGTCGCCTTCCACCAGTTCGATGGTCGAACCTTCACCCAGCGAGAGGCGCACGGTTTCAGTCAATTTCTACCTGCCGAAATTGAGGTTGCACCCACATCCGCCAACTGCGGCAGATGTGGGGCACCGAGAGTATGCAGTCAGTGCTTGTCCGTGAGCGCTTCCACGCCGGGGAGTTTTTTGCCCTCGAGGAATTCGAGTGAAGCCCCGCCACCGGTGGAAATATGCGTAATCTTGTCAGCAACCCCGGCCTTGTGCACGGCTGCGACGCTGTCACCGCCGCCGACGATAGATGTTGCACCAGCATTGTCGGCGACCGCTCGCGCGATCCTGGTTGTGCCGACCGCGAACGGATCGAGTTCAAAGACGCCCATGGGCCCGTTCCAGACGATGGTGCGGGCGCGCGAAATCTCGTCCGCGAAGAGCTGAATCGTTTCGGGACCGATGTCGAGCGCCATCTTGTCGGCCGGAATTGGCTGGCCTTTCGCGATCATCTGCGGGCGCGCGGTGGCGTCGAGCTTGTCGGAGACAACGTGGTCGACGGGGAGCAGCAGGCGAACGTTCTTGTGCTTCGCTTCGGCGAGCAGTTCTTTCGCGAGGTCGATCTTGTCGGCTTCGAGCAGAGATTTTCCGATTTCATGGCCTTGCGCTTTCAGGAAAGTGTAGGCCATGCCGCCGCCGATGATCAGGGCGTCGACTTTGCCGATGAGGTTTTTGATCACCCCGATTTTGTCGCTGACCTTGGCGCCACCGAGGATCGCGACGAATGGCTTTTGCGGATTCGACATCGCCTTGCCGAGATACTCGAGTTCCTTTTCCATCAGCAGGCCGGCGGCGGACTTGGAAACGAACTTAGTGATACCGACAGTTGAAGCGTGGGCACGATGTGCGGAGCCGAAGGCATCGTTGACATAGAAGTCGGCGAGTTTCGCCAACTGCTTGGAGAAAGTCTCGTCGTTGGCTTCTTCTTCGGCGTGGAAGCGGACATTTTCGAGCAGCAATGTCTGGCCGCGCTCAAGCCTGCCTGCCAGTTCTTCGGCTTGCATACCGACACAATCGGGAGAGAATCCCACGTTCTGGCCGCGTCCGATGCGCTCATCGAGCAGGATGCGAAGCCGTTCGGCGACCGGTCGAAGACTGAATTCCGGCTTGGGCTTGCCCTTGGGGCGCCCCAGGTGCGAAGCGAGGATGAGCTTGGCGCCGTGACGCAGCGCGTACTCGATGGTGGGAAGGGTTTCGCGGATGCGCGTATCGTCAGTGACGCGTCCGTTATCGAGCGGGACATTGAAATCCACCCGCATGAAAATCCGGTGATTATTCAGGGAAAGATCGCGAATCGAAAGTTTGGCCATGGCGCACCTTGCGTAATGCAAGCGGCGGGCGAGAGCCCGTTGCGGGTTGAAACTGCGTAAAACCCCACCCTTCGCTCAAGACGCGCGCGGAAGGGTGGGGCACTGATTTACAGACCCTTGTTGCCGATGTACTTAATGAGGTCGCGCACGCGGCAACTGTAACCCCACTCGTTGTCGTACCAGGAGATGATCTTCACGAGGTTGCCGCCGATGACACGGGTGAGCGGCGCGTCAAAGATCGAGGACCGCGAGTCGCCTCGGAAATCCATCGACACCAGTTCGTTCTCTTCGTAGCCGAGATAGCCCTTCAGCGATCCGACTTCGGAGGCCTTCTTCATCGCCGCGTTCACTTCCTCCACCGTGGTGTTCTTCTCGGTGACCACAACGAGGTCCACGCAGGACACGTTCGGAGTTGGTACGCGAATGGCAAAGCCATCTAGCTTGCCCTTCAGGTCAGGGATCGCCAGGTAGATTGCCTTGGCGGCGCCCGTCGAGGTCGGAATCATCGACAGCGCGGCGGCGCGGGCGCGACGCAGGTCCTTGTGCGGGAAGTCCAGGATGACCTGATCGTTGGTATAGGAATGGATCGTGGTCATCGTGCCCTTCACGATCTTGAACGTGTCGTTGAGCACTTTCGCGACCGGCGCGAGACAATTCGTCGTGCAGGATGCGTTCGAGATGATGTTGTGCTTCGCCGGATCGTACTTGTCTTCGTTTACGCCGAGGACGATGGTGATGTCCTCACCCTTGGCCGGGGCGGAGATGATGACTTTCTTCACCGATCCGCGCAGGTGCTTCTTGGCGTCTTCGGCGTTGGTGAAGCGGCCAGTCGACTCGACGACGACCTGTACACCGAGCGAGTTCCAATCGAGTTGTGCGGGATCTTTTTGGGCGAATACTGTGACAGTCTGATCGTCGATCTTGATCGAATCCGCGGTGGCAGTGATGTTGTGATGAAGATTGCCGAGGATTGAGTCGTATTTCAGAAGGTGCGCGAGAGTCTTTGGATCGGTCAAATCGTTGACCGCCACGATCTCGATGCTCTTGTCTCCCAGCGCCGTGCGCAGGACGTTGCGGCCAATCCGCCCAAAACCATTGATACCGACTTTAATCGCCATTCTTGCCTCCGTGGATGATTGCTGTGTACAGAAGACTTCCTGATTGAGTAAGCAACAGAAAATCGTAGCATCCGGGAAGCGCCTGAGGAAAGCGCCGGCGACACGATTTTGCGTGCTGCGCGTCACCAGTTATTCACAATGGGACAGTGACGGAAGAGACTTGCTGCGTTGCAGATGCTGATTGCAGAATTAGCTAAATGAATTTCCTCCTCGGATTCGCGGTTGTTCTACTGCCGGAACGTTTTAGGCGGCAATGGCTTCCGCAGTGGCACGGGAACCTGCTGACTAGTGCCGTCGCGTCAGGAATCGCGCAGATGCTATCGGCGTTGGGAATTCTCGCCGTCCGCTATCCGCGATTCATCCAGGAGCAGGTCGCGCAGATTGATGCTCGAGTGGTTGCCGGGTTGGCAGAGAAGGGTGGAGACACCGCCGTGAGAGCAGCCGGCATCATCCTGCTCGTCGCGTACGTGCTTCTACCGACGTCACTGCTGCTGATCTATTTTGCATTTGAAGGTGCGGTGCGATTGATAGCGGCAATCTCTACCCGGGAAGTGGTCGGGACGCTGCCTCTGGCTCTGCTCGACATAGCCTCGCAGAAGTGGAGCGAATACTACGCGGAGAAGAAGCAGGGGCCGCGCGTGCCAGATCTGGTCAGTGAGCCGCCCATGAACGGTAGCGGGTACGACTTGGCAATTGCGAGTTGCCGCAGCAGGCCGGGTTGGGATCACCTGATGACGATTTCATACAATGACAAACTCTACGAAGTTGCGGAATACATTGAAGGCGATGAACCGCGGAAGCATATATATCTGTTGCGCCTGGCACCGTTGCAAAAAGTCGTGCGGGGGCTGCATCAATACGACCCGGAAGAAGTGATGAAAGATAAGCAATTAGCCATCAGCAATTAGCAACCACAATGGCATTTGGATCAAGAGAAACTCTGCGAATAGGGAGCTGTTGGTAATTGTTAATGGCCAATTGCTGCTTTTCTCGGTACCTGTGACTCGCCCTCAGTCTGCAAACGTGTTATAAAAACTCCCGTATGCGTAAGTGGATACGCGACCGCGCGAAGCGGCGCAAGAAGCCCGGCGCAGGGTCCCAGGAAGGGCAGAACTCCGGGGAACAAAAGCCGGCGCCTCTACAACCTACTTTCTTGGATCGTGACGATTCGGCATTGACTTCGGCTCCCCCGGTGTCTCACCCCGAGCCCGAATACGAATCGCAGCCCGAAACAGATCCAGAGCCTATTGAAGCCGAAACCGACGCGCCTGTTCCGGCCGCAGAAGTTCCCGCGGCTGGCGGGGAACGCGGGCGCCGTGGGCGCCGGCGGGGGCGTCGCGGACGCGGCAATCGCGGCCGAGAACAGGGACAGTCGCCAGTACTGCCGATCGCACCCGGTCTGGCCACGGGCGAGGCTGCGGAGGCGGAACTCGACGGAGTGGTTCCGGAGACCCCGGCACCCGCACCTCCATCCCCACAGAAACCCAAAGGCAAAAAGACGAAAGGCGCGGTGGTGCTTGCGATCGGGTTGCCAGGTTCGGGCAAATCGTCATGGTTCAAGCGTCACAACATCATTCCGCTCTCCAGCGACCTTGTGCGTGGGCTTTTATTCGATGATCCAACCGAGCAGCGATACCAGGATCTTGTCTTCTCGACGCTTCGAGCGATGCTGCGCGCCCGGATGATCGCTGGGCGTCCGTGGAACTACATTGACGCAACAAATCTCTCGCCGAAGGAGCGCCATAGCTGGATCAAGATGGCGCGCGATTTCGGCTACGAAGCGCATGCGGTCTTCTTTGATGTTCCGACGGAGGTCTGCATGGAGCGCAACCGAATGCGCTCACGCAACGTGCCGGACGAGATCATGCAGCGCATGGGACAGAAGCTGCGGCCACCCAAGTTCGAAGAGGGATTCGCGAAGATCACCATCGTGCGCCTGAAGAAGCAGCCACCAGCCGCCCCGGAATCTGATCAGGATGCGGTGGATCCCAGCGACGAACTCTTCTAATTAAACATCCAGGCTCAACGAAGGGCGCGGTTACAAGCCGCGCCCGTTTGCTGTTGCGCTCACTGGCGCGGAGGGGTGGAGGGGGGAGTGGAAGCAGGGGTGCCAGGAACCTGCTGCTGCATTGACTGTGGGCTCGGCGGCGAAGAATTGGCCGGCTGAGACGAGGGCAGGTTTGGCTGCACTGCCGGTTGCGAGTTTACGGGCTGCCCGCCATTCGGCACAGCAGTTGCAGGTTGAGCGTTCGTGTTGCCCGTCTGGACGTCTGCTGGTTGTGCGTTGTTGATATTGCCGGCCGGCTGGGGGTTATTCGCGGGCTGAGCCGTATCCGAGGTGCTCGATGACTGATAGCTCCGATCGACCTCGGTGGTCCGGGTACCCGTAACAGTTCCGCTGGCGCTGGTACCTGGGGTACCGCCCGGGCCACCAGGAGTTTCCCCGGGTGGCTTCGATCGATTGACCGGAGACGACCAGATCGACGCGGCGGTTCATTTGGCGCCCTGCAGCCGTCGCATTGGACGCCACAGGATTGGATTCGCCGAGCCCTTCCGCCGTTACGTTTGAGGCAGGTACGCCCTGGCTGACCAGGTAATCGCGGACCGAGGCCGCGCGACGATTCGACAACTGCACGTTGTACGAGGGGGTGCCTATATTGTCGGTATAACCCTCAATCTTCAAGTGGAGGTCCGGATAAGCAAGCAAAATGCCTGCGACCTTCGCGAGCCGCACCTTCGCGCCGGGCTTCAGGCTTGCTCTGTTGAAATCGAACAGGACGTCAGACATATTGACGATCAGCCCTCGTGCAGTGTCCCTCGTTTGCAGGACCTGGTTGAGTTGAGAGAGCAGTCTTTGGCGCGTTTGTTCGCGCTGCATTTCTGCCTGCTGAGCCTGCATCTGCGCCTGTTGTGCCTGCTGGCGAAGGTTCTGCTGTTCCATCAGAGCCTGTTGTCGCGCCTGTTCGGCGGCAGCGCGCTCCTGCGCGGCTTGCTGTGCTGCCTGCTGGGCAGTCTGCTGTGCAGCCTGAGCTTGTGCCAACTCCTGCTGCGCCTGGGTCAACTGCTGCTGTGTTTCCTGAGTCTGCTGCTGCGTTTGCTGGAGTTGATCCTGCGCTGCCCGGGCTCTCGCGGCTTCATCTTCCGCCTGCTGACGCGCCTCTTGCGCACGTTGTTGAGCCTCGTCCGCCTGTTGCTCGGCGTTTTCAGCGCGTTGCCGGATCTGTTCACGTTCTTTCTCAGCCTGTTCTTGTCGTTTGTCGCGGATTGTCAGCAACCGCGCATCTTCGGCCTGCTGTGTCGCATAACGCGCGACAGTCGCAATGGCCGATTTCGGCTGTTTACGGTTCAGATAGTCCTCTCCCTTGCTCAGGAAATCTTCGGCCTTATCCAGTGCGTCGGAGGCGTACTGCCGGGCCCCGGTCGCCTTCGCGATCGCGACTGCATTGCGAGCCTCGAGCAGTTCTAGCGGCACTTTCTTGCGGTCAGCGGCAGTGGCCGGCAGTTCAGAGGCCGGAATGTCGACCGTGTATTCGCTGCGGTTAACAGCCTCAAATCTTGCATGAATCGGTTGCGCCCACCCCTGAGTCTTTTGCGTGATGATGTTATCGGCAACAACCAGGTTGCTGGGTGCGGTTACCGCAAAGTACGGCTCGGCGGTGACGATCAAACCAAATGCCTGCAGATTAGTCGTAACGTGCAGTTCAGCGTTCCCGTCATCGTTCGGCAGGACCTCGCCAAGGTTGCTGGGGCGTCCTTCCGGAGTGATCGCCCAGAGAACGTACGTCAGGTATTGCGGCCCATAGCTCTCGGGCTTATTCATGTGGTTGAGTTTGGCTTCGACGGCGATGCGTCCGTTCTTGCTGTTTATTTTCGCCTTCCCGGTAATGTTCGGATCCAGAGACGTTCCGTGAATGTTGATCGTCGATCTTGCACGGTGGCGATAGTCAATGGCATCCGTGGTGCGCTCGACGACCTGCACGCGGTATACCGGCGTTTGGTCCATCGGCGTGACCTGAATTTGTTGATCTTGTTGTGGAGTGCTGCTTTCAGCGGATGAGTCGGTCTGAGCCGCGACCGTAGCCGTAATGCCCATTGCTGCAGACAATACGACTGCGAACAGGGATTTCTGCACCATAAGATTTCCCCCCTTCTTGCGAGTCACTTCAGAGAGCGAAGCGGAGTGGTATTTGGAGCCCTGGGGTTAGGGATGACATACGAAAGGAAAGAGGTTGTGCAGAATCGTGCGCCGTCGAGGGCTGGACAGAACGCACGTGAGCTCATCGCGCAGATCGACGACGAGTCTTTTGGACAGCGCGGCGGCTCGGCTACTTGAGGTAGGGAAGGAGTTCTTTGAAAGCGGGCGTGCCGCTCTGTCGTAACAGTTCGTACATCATCATCTCGGTTGAGGAGATCACGCATCCGGCATCGCGCATTCGTTCGAGACCGATCCGCCAGTTCCACTCCGCGCGTGAGCCAACCGCGTCAGAAGCAACGTGGACGATGTATCCCTGGTCAAGAGCGCCCAGCGCAGTCTGCATAACACAGATGTGAGTTTCCATCCCGCAGAGAAGCATCGTTGTCCTATTGCCGGGCAAAGTCTTGACGGCAGAACAGAAATCCTCTTTGCCAAAGCAACTGAATTCAAGTTTGTCGATGGAAGCGACCTCGGCCAACGCCGCAATTTCAGGCACGGTCTCACCCAGGCCCTTTGCGTATTGAGTGGTCAGGAGAATCGGAATGCCCAGAATCTTGGCGAGACGGATGAGCAGGGAAGAGTTCCGAATCAACTGCTCCTTATTGAAAATCGGCGGAAGCAGCTTCTGTTGAATGTCGATTACAACCAGCGCGCAAGTCTCTACCTGAAGCGGCTGCCGCGCAATTTCATTCATTGAGAGAGTTTCAATGCGTCCGAAAGTCGTCGCCATCACTGCTCCTCTATTAACGAATTATCATTCTAACTCGCCCCGCGTGGGCCAAGCATTCTGAGTTCTATGGCGCCCTGATTACTCTGCGCGGGCAATCCGGACAGAGAAGGCAGTGCCACGCTGCAGCCAACTAGGCAATAGGCCGAGACGTGGCACCCTCAGGCGAAACCTGACAACAGCACGGACGAAAGACGGAGAGATGGATGGCAGGAAATCGTTACGGACGAAAGTTGAACGGAACGAAGTGACGCGGGAACCTGAACGGTGACGGAAGTTGATGGTGGGAATTAAAATCGGTGGAGAGGGGAGCGAAGTTGATGGAGCGAAAGCCGATGGAACGAAAGTCGATCCGGACGAAAGTTGACGCGTATGATCGTACCCCTTAGAATCGAAATTGGTTGTAAGCGCAGTGCGCCCTTAGCCGAACGCACTTGCGACCGCTCTTCCAACATTACTTGCTGCCCCCTCGTTCAACGGCAGGACAGCTGACTCTGGATCAGCATATCGGGGTTCGAATCCCTGGGGGGCAGCCAATAAAAATGCGGGTTTCCTCAATATCAAGATTTTCATGCCTCTAATTTGTCACCACCTTGTCACCAATCGCAAGCCGAGCACACCAGAGAGCGTCAGCAGGCGCACCGGGACGCCCTTTGTCACCACCTTGTCACCAACAACCGCAACGCTGGCTTTGTGATGCCCGCTGAAGTATTTTTTCGCCTTCTAAGGCGTCAGAAAGGTATCGTAGCGGCAGACGAGAAGAGAGGGAGGCGAGGGTGACGGACATTAGAGTTGTCTACGACAGCGGCATCGCTTTGCTGATACCGGTCTCCATTACGGGTAAAGCGTGGATCACGGAGAACACCCAGGCTGAGCCGTGGCAGTGGCAAGGCGAGTCGCTTGCAGTCGAGCGGCGCTCCGTGGAAGCCATCGTTGACGGGGCGAAGGATGCAGGTCTGGAAGTCGAGACGACAGTCGCACACGATCCCGCGAGTATATAGCTGAAGAATCCATCTCAGGTATTCAGGCTTTGGGAGCAGCGGCCCAGGTTCGAGACATGCCGCTCCCTAACCAGCTTCCCAGATGCGCGCGAGACGCAAGCAGGGAAAAGTTTACGAGATTTATTGCAGACGTTTGCACGCGGGGCTTTCCCTTTCTCGCGTCTCCCCTTTTGGCGCAGCGGGTTCCAAATCTCCCTTAATGCACCTTGGGGGCCTGCCCATTCGGCTTCGTTCTCGCCGGCGTTGCCGGCGTTGCCGGCTGAGAGCCTTCGCTTTGAGCGTCTCCCTCTACGCCGCCTGCTCCCGATGTGGTGAAGTCGAGTGATAGCCCGAGGCCTTCTGCGAATGTGTTTTCCTTTGCACGCTGCTCCAGAACTTCTCGCCAGTCGAAGCCGCGCTTCGCGCAGACCTGTTTAAGGGAAGTCATACCCGCGCGCACGGCTGCAATATCAGCATCCACATCCCTTCGAGGATCAACCCAGTCCCAGCCACGTGGCGTCCAGGTCGTTGCTTCGATCACGGCTTCCACCGGTAATTGCCTGGGCAACTCGACTTGTCCAGTCGTCACGGCCATGCGCAGCCAATCGGAAAACACAGGCTTACAGAGATGGTCTACTGCGAATGCCTGCAGCAATGCCCAGCCGTCGCGTTCATCGAGGATGCCTTGACGGATCGAAGAGAAGTTGACATCGCGCAGATCCCCAGTCAGAGATGAATAACTGACGTTGATTCCCATTGCCGCGCCGCGCAGCATCGCTTTGCTGAACTCCGCGAATTGTTGGTTCGGGTGCTGCCAGTCAACAGTTTTCACGTCAAGCCCTGCCGGTAGTTCCTCCCATGAGCCCGGTTCAACGGTTACTTCGAGTTCGCCGCTTGCGGCCCGCTCTCCGCCTTCGTAGCTCTCGCCAGTTTCGCTGGAGAAAAAGCCCATCTTGCACGCGGCCAGGCGCGACGCTACCAGCTCCGCCTCTTCGTATCCGCCTAACATCTTCATGCGAGTCATTGCAGTGTGAAGCCAGGGCACGCCGCGCGTCTGAGCAATCATTTTGAACACAAACGAGTGGTCCATCTCTTCAGCGGGAATGCGGTCGCGCGCGACAGTTGCGCCTTCGCCTGGGTGGCGTCGCAGCGCCCAGTAGGCCACGGGCCGCCGCCAACTGTCCAACTCGACTCCCATCCGCACTTCGTTTGCGCCGCCGCCGCCGCTCTCAATTCGATCGCGATTGAAGCTGACGTCGACGACATCGGGGTCGATCGGCTGCAGCGCGAAGCGGGTGATGTTGTGCGGGTACCCTTTGACGCGCTTTACGAAGGTTTCGCCATCGGCGAGAAACCACGCAATCCATGCTTGCTGGAAATCGACCCAGGACATTTGGCCACAGGTCGAAACGCGTTCACTCCATCGCTGCCATGCGGTTTCGATCTTCTCTGCGAGAGCATCGGCGCCGTTGAATTGCTCCTGATCGAACGCGATTTCCATGCCGATTCCGTGGCGTCCAATAACGTTCTGCCGCGCGAGATTCAGGAAGCGGATGACGTAATCGTTGTTCTGCGCCAGCTCGCGCGAGCGCATCCGCATGACGCGTTGCGAGAAACGCAGCTTTTGATCTGACGATAGAAGAGAAGTCGCCCAATCCATATTGAGGCGGGAGAAGCTCGCACCCTCAAAGGGCGCTTGGTAGCGCGTGGCACGCGGAGACAGGCCGACGCGCGACAGTAAACGATACATCGCAGCTTTCCAGGTCATAAGTTGCTTCTCCATCCGCCCTGTGAAGCGAAAAGTGGGGGAGCGGTGTTCGGCGGAAGTTCGAATCCGCTCCCCAGGGGAGACGCGCGGCTAAGGAGGTGCAGAGGAGCGCGTCATCTCCCCAGGGCGCTGTCTGCGGCTGACAGACAGCGCCGTCTGGTGAAACTACGCAATCGCGAAGGACATTTTCGCGAACGACTCCGGGTGCCTCACAGCGATATCGAAGTAGTGACGCACGATGAGTGCGACCTCAGCTTCCTTTGCTCGAGTGTAGGGGTCTACTACCAATTCCAGGCCGCCCCAGTCGCCCAGGATTAGGTTAGAAAAATCCCCGAACAGGATGCCGTGGTCAGAACCAGCACCCAGATCCTTCGGCATCAGGTTGGAGGCGAACGCGGCATATCCGTTCATGCGGTCGCCCTCCCAGATGCCAATTCCAGACGTGTTGGCGAGCTTTGCGGTGCCTTTGAGCATTCCCTTGGCTTCGGGCGTGGTGATGTAGGCGGGCGCGCCATTGAGTGCTTCCTTTGCCGCCAGCGCGGATTCCAGGGCAATGATCGACTTGGTTTTCGTCAGTTCGCTTGTGGCGGTCCATGTCGCGCTGCCGATGTTTGCCGTGTTCATCACGCCCGTCGGATTGGGCGCGTTCCCGTCGCCTGTCAAGGCCATCGCATCAACCAGTATCGCGATTTGTTTGCCGAGATCAGCGCGCACCAGGTTCTCGACATCGAACGAGGATTGCCGCAGCAGGTCAACAGTGTAGCTCGTGTACAGCGTGCCCCGGCGCGGTTCCATCGGGACTTGATCGAACGTCACGTCGGACTGCGCCGCCGCGATGCTTTCCGCCTTCATTGAAGCTGCCGTGTTGCCGGTCATTCGCGGGAAAGCGACTTTCCCCACGAGGCCACTCAGTACGCGAGCGCCCGCCGCGACGCAGACAACCTGTTTGTACAGGTATTCGATTACGTCTGGCAGCAACGTCGGCGCTAATTCCTGCCCCTGGGTAGCGGTGGTGATGTTGAGCGTGTGCGCAGCTCGCTGCCCTGTGCGATAGGGCACCCAAAGAGAGAACTTGTCCCCAGTTCGGCGGCCCGTGCGCTTGCAGAAATCGTGCGATATTTCGCGTTCGAAGCTGTTCTCGCCCGTCATCGCCGAGAGAATGGCGGAACGGACGGAATAGCGCTCTCTCTCGCGCTGGTTCAACTCGATCAGCGTTGAGCCGCCATCGTCACCCGCAGGCTGCGAAACGGATCTCGCACCGCGAGATAGCGAGTTGAGAACGACCTCACGCGCGCGGTCAACCGTGACGTTCTGGTCGTTGAGTAGAGCTTCGAGGTCCATGTTGTGCATCTTGCCGAGCGCGCGAATTGCGGTTTGCCGTTCAAACTCGGCCGCGGCGGGATCGGCGTTAACGGTGATGTTCTGATTCATGTTGTGATTCCTCTTTGCGGCCGAAGCCGGATTTTGATTCGCCCGTATTGCTACGGGGTATTCTTCGCGCGCTGCGCTGCGACCAACGCCGACGCCGGGATCGGCGGGCACCGCAACCAGCGAACCTTCGTAGGGTTCCCATTTTGTGACGTGAAAAATCTTGCGGCCCTGGGCATCCTGCCCGCGCTCTTCCATTGCGTGAACGATGTAACCCGCACTCGCGTCGCGCAAAATTCCATCCTCGACTAGCGAGCGCTTCTCCTGGGCGAGCGCGTCATTTGCCGCAAACCGGACGGAGAAACGAGTGCGACCTTTTGCGACGCGCATGTTTTCCAGTCGCCCGATGAGTTGCGCTTCATCGTGATTGAAGAGCAGTGGCAGTCCGTCCTTTGCCCGAGTGGTGACAATAGCGTCGGGCGTGTGGTCCAGAATTTCGATTCCGAACCAACGCTCGACTGGCGCATCACTCGTAAGGCTCAGACTGACGTCGCCGGAAGCCGCGCGTTCTAGTGACATCGAGCGATGCAGAACCGGCAATTTTGTTGGTGTTACCGATTGCATGTTTTCCCTCCCAGGCCGGTTTGAAACTCCCCGCCCGCTTTGTGCAGACGCCTGCACTTAGATCTCCCCAGGTCGGATATGCCGTTGCGAATCCGACCGAAGTGCTTGGGATCACGAAGGACGGGAACTTCCGCAATGGGGGATTGCCCGTCGTTTTGCGCTTGCTCCGTGTTGTCCTTTTCGGAATCCAAAATCAACCTCGATAACCCGAAATCAACCTACATTTTTGCGACTTTGCTAGAGACAAGTCGCGGCTCGCGCGTTACCCGCAGGCCGCACCCCTGGGGGAGTACCTTGCGCCCTTCGATCTGGTCCAATCAGACGGAACGGTGTGAAGCTGCTGAGTCTCGATGCGATGCGTTCGTCCATTACCTCTCGAATGCGAGTCAATGCGAGGTTCGTAGTTACGACTGTTGGCCGCCTGTGGTTCAGTCTCGAATCGATGATGTCGAGCGCTGTGCGCCTTTCGAAATCACTCAGGCTGCCTGCTCCAAAGTCATCGAGCACAAGGATTGGCGCGCTCGCATATCGGTCCAGGATGTCGCCTTCGGTGCTGCCTGTCTCATCGTTGAACGTCCTGCGAATCTCTGCGTACAGGTCGCAGCAACGCACGAACGAAACGCGCTTTCCCAGGTCAATCGCAGTGCGCGCCAGCGCACATGCGAGATGCGTCTTGCCAGTGCCAACCGGCCCAGTTACGAACAGGCCATCGGTCGGCATCGTGAGCCACAACCGCACGAAGTTCGCAGCACGCTCTTCGAATTGCTCCAGGCTCGCTCCGCGATACCGGGGAGGCAATGTGGAATCGATCACGGCTTGCTTGAGGCATTCGCAGCGCACCGCGCGTTCGTGATGCGGTTCGCCAATGTATCGAAACCCAGTGCCACTGCACACTGCGCAGTCAATGTTTGTAACTGTCATACTCGAATCCGTTCCTCAGCGTTTCTCGAATGATCGCTTCGTCCGCGCTTCCTTCCGGCTCGCTGTTACCGGTTCTAAGACCGGTTCTAAAACCGGTTCTAAAACCGGTTGTCGTCTGGTTTTCTTTGTTTTCAATCGCATCGCCGGAAATCGTGTCAGTATTCGTGTCAGTATTCTTGTCAGGTATCCTGTCAGGTATACCGCGCGTTTCTGTCACCCTTTCAGAAGTGGGAAGGGTGAGTCGCGTGTCAGGGTTCTTAGCCTCACGAAGGGTGACAATCTGACACCCTTTGTCAGAGGGTTTCTGCAACTCCCGCGCCTGTTCGATGGTCACGTCGAAGCCCACAAACAGATATTCATTCTTTGCGCCGCGACCGGTACCGTTGCGACGGCGCACGATACACAACTTGCGTTCCAACTCACTGATTACGCGATAACAGGTCCGTTCTTCCATCAGGCATTCACGCGCCAAGTTCGGTACAGAGGGCCACGCCGCTGCCTTCGCTGTGTTGTGGTAGTCGGCGAGGACCAACCACACAAACTTCTCGCTGATAAGCAGCCGCTCCCCGCTTGGCGTGACCGTTTGCTCTTTGACCCAGCCTGAGCACTTCCAGCTCATCTATCGCCGCCTCCCGCGTCCACATCGCTCAGTGCGCGCTTCCAGGGCTGCAAGCCACTCGCGTACCGATTCGACCTTGTACAGAACCAGCTTGCCCAGGCGCGTGACCGGCGGCCCGCTACCATCCGTCTCCCAGCGATGCAAGCACCGCGTTGATTTACCGAGCTGCACCGCAAGCTGCGGGCGCGTCAGATAGCCTGCGAGTACGTTTGTTGTTTGGCCGACGATTTCGCTTTCGACGTTCATCAGCCCTCCTGGGAAAGCTTGGCGATTCGAGCAAGTACTCGCTTCAAGATCATCTTCACTGGGACAACGACAAAGGGCCGATACTGCTGACGCAATTCGTCAACTTCCGGCGGTGTGCTCACCTCTGGAAGTAATTCGGGCCAGACGCCGCCAAATACCATCGTCATCTCAGCAGGCCCGTTGAGTTCGCCGCTTTCGTCAATGTGCGTCTCAACGTGTTCGGCAACGATCCCTGCCACGTGGAAGCGCTCGGAGAGCTTCAACTGAGGTGCCAGCAGCGCCGCGACCGTCAGGCCCAGAGCATCGGAAGGGGAGAAGAACCACCGGCCCAGGCGCGCATCTTTCACGCCGCAGCCCTGCAGGGTGTTCTTTGCTAGGGCATCTTGAAGCAGTTTGTCGGGGTAGCCCGCGACGCTCGCTGCTTCAGCCATCGTCAGCTTTTGCTCAGTGAATCGCATCTTCCCTCCAGCACATTGCGAACGTGAACCGCGAAAACAATCTACAATTTGTTTCGTGCTATACTTGCGCTTTCTGCAAATCGAGCGCAAGAGGAAAGCGAGTAGTCCATGAGTACTAGTAAGAAATCGCCCGATTTATTTCTAGGAAAGAAACTTCGGCCTGCCCGAGCGGAGGCGCTGCTGACAGATTGGGCAAACCTTCCCGACTGGCCCGCCACAGTGTCTTGGCTAGCAATTACTCAGACGATGCAAGGTGAGCCACTCAGCGCGGGTTTGTCGCCCCTGACACCAACAGAAGAAACGCAAGCTCGGCGAGTTTGGGATGGCATGGTGCGACTGATGAAACGGTACCCAGAATCGTTCCCGGTTGAATTTCACGGCCTGCCACACGCTTACATTTCGGAGGTCGCTCGATACCTTCGTCGCGCATGGCAAGCAGAGGATCTGCGACGGAGGGAATGGCAGATTTTCAGGGTCAGAGAAGAATATAAGCAGATTTTCGAGACGAGTTTGAAACGAGAAACTCGCGATAGCATGGAACATTTTCAGCAACAAAGGGATGAGCCGCCACCCCTGACGCCCTTCGAACAAGCCGTGTATCACTTCCAAGGAATTGCCGACAGAGCGCGGGTCTGTGTTAATCCCGAGTGCCAACAGCCTTACTTTTTTGCTCGTAAAGGTCAGAAGTACTGTGACGAGAAGTGCGCCCAGGAGGCGCTCAGAGAACAGAAGAGGAACCATTGGCGAAAGAAATACGGTAAGAATCGCAAAGGTGAGTAGTTGTGCAAACGTCTGCAAAGAAAACAAGGGGGAAAGAGGAAAGGGTCCACATTGGACCCTTTCTTAGCGTGGGTTTCAGAGTTTATCTATCGAGTGCTTTGGGCAGAAATCTTGCCGCCTCTTGTGACAATTAGCCCAAACTGATTCGCAGCGTCGCGCAACGGACTGTCCGACAGGTGAGCATAGCGAGCGGTGGTTTGGGGTTGCGTGTGCCCCAGCAGCTTGCCAACAATGTGAAGAGACACGCCGCGCGAGACAAGATGCGATGCGAAATTGTGCCTGAGGTCATGGATGCGGAACACGGGTTTGTACTGAATGATCTTTCGCCGAACCAGCTTGCCAGATGCATCGCGCACCAGGCGCTTACCCTCTTTTTCGATTCTCTCCGCGAGGCCTGCAGCTTTCAGCACTTGGACCCAAGGCCGCCGAATGGTAGCGCGCGCTTTTTCCGTTTTGTCCTTCTCAGTTTTGTTTCCAGGGAAGAGATGTTCGCCGGATTTCTTCTTTTCCATGCTCTGCAGCAATTCGAGCGCCGCATCGCTGAGAGCAACGTGCTCCGTTTTCTTCTGTTTTGTGTGATGGCTTGGCTTAGTCCATACCGCGCGGCCCAGGTCAAACTCGGCCCAGGCGGCCTGCAGCACTTCATTTTCACGTGCGCCGGTCAGTAATAGGAGTCGAATAGCGTTCGCCGCGCTCTCTCTCGCGAGGCGGTCCGATTCGTCACGCGCCAAGTCCGGGTAAGATGCCAGCGCTGTCGAGAGGCGCTCGAGCTGCTCTTCGGTCAACATCGCTTCGCGTTTGTGTTCGGGGTATCTCTTAACACCCTTTGCTGGATTGTCTGTGCGCAACGTTCGCTCCATTGCGAACGAGAACATTGTCGAGAGTAGGGCGAGTACTCGATTCGCGCGGTATGGCGTCGCCTTCAACGATGCGTGCAATCGCGCGATATCGTTGCGAGTGATGTTCTGCACTAGCAGCGTGCCCAGGTTTTTATTGATGATCGTTGCGAGCATCTGCCGTTCATTGCGCATCGTTGACGCGCGCTTTTTCGATGTCTCGGGATCGGCGAGGTATTCGCGGGAGAGGTCCGCAAAGGTAGGCGAGTCGCAGTTCGCCTGTTTTTCTGCGAGCGGATCTCGACCGTTTTCCACAAGGTTCTGATACTTGAGAGCCTTTGTGCGGGCCTGGGTGCAGGATGTTGACGGGTATCGGCCAATTTTCATCAGCCGCTTTTGCCCGTGCGCATTCCGGTATGTGTAAACGAAGGCGATTGCGCCGCCGCTGGAGATGCGGACTCCGAATCCAGGGAGGTCACCAAAATGAATGCGGTTGCCGCTTGGAGGCGGTTGTAAGACCTTTATCAGCTTATCGGTGATTTCGAATCTAGGCATTTCTTGTCACCACCTTGTCACCACAATATGTCCAATGGTGTCCATATTGTGCTTTTCGTGGCAGGCTTAGTCAAGATAAATCCTTTGTTATCAATATAGCATTCGTAAGTCGTTGATAGCACTTGTGGCGAACAGAACACTCTGGATCAGCATATCGGGGTTCGAATCCCTGGGGGGCAGCCAAATTCTTTTCAACGACTTACCGGTTGTTTTCCAAGTTGCCTGTTACCCCGGTGTGCCGTGGAATGTGCCGTGAATTTAAAACTTCACGCACAATCTCGAACTCCGGGTGTTGATACTTCATGGCAGTGGGCACGTCGGTGTGCCCCATTGTGTTCATAACCAACTTCAGATTGCCAGCTCACGCCACAATGTCAGAACCTGTCCACTCACAAAATTCCTGTCAAACCACCGTCCTCTGCGTGACCTTATTGATAGTTCAGCGCCGCGTCCCAAGTATAGCTTTGTCCTGATTCAGTCACGGTGAGGGCCGCCGGACC
>JAVUPY010000090.1 GCA_032252755.1 Terriglobia bacterium | reverse complement strand
GGGATTGATGGCGAGACCAACGGCGTTGCGGATGCCGTAGGCGTAGACGCGCTCGCCGGAGCCGTCAGGATTGAATTCGAGAATGTCGGCGCGATGGTACTCGCGGGGGTTGTTGTCGGTGTCATCGACGTTGGAATAGGAACCGACGGAGACGAACATCTTCTTGTCGTCTTTGGAGAAGACGATGGTACGGGTCCAGTGACCGCCGCCGCGGAGATGACCGCCACCGGGGAGATCGGCGATGTGCTGCGGCGCGCCGGTGGCCTTCATGTCGCCGACGTGATACGGAAAGCGGATGACAGCGTCGGTCTCGCCGATGTAGACCCACTGCGGGTTCGGGCCGGAAGGATAGAAGGCGATTCCAAAAGGCTTGTTCAGGCCGGTGGCGAAGACTTCGCTCTGTTGAGGATGGCCGTCTTTATCTACCCCGCGTAGAACGAGGATGTTGCCGGCATAGCTTTCGGCGACGAAGAGATCGCCATTTGGCGCGGTGCGAATGAGCCGCGGGGTGTGCAGGTGCTCGACGTACAGCGAGACTTTGAATCCCGGTGGAACCTGGGGCCACGCGTTCGCGGGGCGGGCGACCACATCAGGGCCATTGTCGACGGACTGGTCGGGGGCCGGGGCGGGGAGATCGCTAACCTTAATATGATGGACTCTGCCGGGTTCTTCCTGTTGGGCGCCCATAAAGACGGAGCCGGGGGGATCGGGCGCGGCCGGCGCGGGTGGGCGATGCGTGACGTAATAAGTGATGAGGAAGGAGAAAGCGGATACGCCGAGCGCGCCGAGAATGAAGCGATCCTTGAACATGTAATAAAGGATGCTTGGAGTCGGTATGTTGATGCGCAAAGCTGGGGGGGCGAACCTCTGCTGAGACCGGCGGACGTGCGCCACGGAGAGGCTGACCCACGGAGAGTTGGAAAGACCGACATCTGCGAAAGGCGCGCAGATGTGGGGCACCGAGATGACGGTCTGTCGGGGCAAATCGGGCAATTCCGAATCGGGGATGCTGGTGAGAGAATCTAATTCATAGTGAAACCTGAAAGGGAACTTACAAGATCAGCCGAAAAGGCGACGGGCAAATCCGGGATCCGGACGGACACGCCTCAGAAGAAGACGGAGATTTTCAAGGCGCTGCCGGAAATCTGGGGACTGATGCGGCCGCGGCGCGGTCTGCTCGCGCTGGGCCTGGCGCTGATGACGATCAACCGGTTGTGCGGGTTGGTGTTGCCGCCGGCGAGCAAGTTTCTGCTGGACACGGTGATTGGCAAACACCAGATGCAGTTGTTGATCCCGCTGATTGGGGTTGTGCTAGCGGCAACTGTCGTTCAGGGCATTACCTCTTTCACCCTCACACAAACTCTCTCCAAGGCGGCGCAGCGGATGATCGCGGAGCTGCGCGAAAAAGTGCAGGAACACATTGGGCGGCTTCCTGTCGCCTATTACGACGCAAACAAGACGGGTACGCTTGTGTCGCGCATCATGAGCGACGTGGAAGGCGTGCGCAATTTGATCGGCACGGGGCTGGTGGATTTTGCCGGCGGGCTGCTGACGGCGACGATCGCGTTCTTCATCCTGATGAAGATCAGCGTACAGATGACGATGATTGCGTTCGCGGCGCTGGTGACGTTCGGATTTGTGCTGCGCAAGGCGTTCAAGTACGTGCGGCCGATTTTCCGCGAGCGCGCGAAGATCAACGCCGAGGTGACAGGGCGGCTGACCGAAACGCTAGGCGGGGTCCGCGTGGTGAAGGGATACCATGCGGAGGATCGCGAGCACGAGGTGTTCGCGGCGGGTGTGCAGAGACTTCTACAGAACGTGTTCCGAAGCTTGACGGCAGTTTCGGTGATGAGTCTATCTTCAGCGATGCTGATGGGCATGGTGGGCGCCGTGGTGATGTACATGGGTGCCAGACTCATGATTGCAGGAAAGCTCACGCCTGGCGGGTACCTGGAATACATAATGCTGCTGGGATTCCTGGCGGCGCCACTGTTCCAGGTGGTCGGCGTGGGAACGCAGATTACGGAAGCGATTGCGGGACTGGAGCGCACGAAGGAAGTCCTGAGCGAGCATCCCGAGGACCAGGATCCGGAGAGAACGGTTACTCTGCCGGAAATGGTGGGGGATGTCCGGTTCGAAGACGTCAGCTTTGCATACGATCCGTCGAAGACGATTCTGCACAATATTTCGTTCGAGGCGCGGCCAGGGACGGCAACGGCGCTGGTAGGTTCGTCAGGGTCGGGGAAGTCGACGATTATTGGATTGATTGCGGCATTTCATAAACCGACAGCCGGCAGAGTATTGGTGGATGACGTTGATCTTTCGAAGGTTCGGTTGGATTCCTATCGCAGCCAACTCGGAGTGGTCCTGCAGGACTCGTTCCTGTTCGATGGAACGATTTGGGAGAACATTGCGTTCTCGCGGCCGGGCGCTACGGAAGAGCAGATTCTCAACGCGTGCAGTATCGCGAGGGTGGATGAATTCGCGGAGAGTTTTCCGGACAAGTACAACACGATCATCGGAGAGCGCGGGGTGAAGCTTTCGGGAGGACAGCGGCAGCGGGTGTCCATTGCGCGCGCGATTTTGGCGGATCCTCGAATTCTCATCCTCGACGAAGCTACTTCGAGTCTCGACTCCGAGTCGGAGGCACTCATCCAGGAAGGACTCTCGTACCTGATGCGTGGGAGAACAACGTTTGTGATCGCGCACAGACTCTCGACGATTCGGAGGGCGGATCAGATCCTCGTCGTCGAAGAGGGAAGAATCGTCGAGCGGGGGGATCACGAAGAGCTGTATGCGCTTCAGGGGCGATACTTCGAGCTTTACACGAAGCAGCACGGGCTGCAGGAGAACCTGTTCCTGGCTCCGGGTGAAGGGGAGAGCGTGGAGCAGGAAGACGCCGCAAGCAAGAGCAGGAATGGTGACGGCCCAGACGCGGTGAAAATTCTGCGGGGAGAAAGCGTTTAAAGAGAACGTCGTCGAGAGTCTAAAGTCGAACGCCTCAGTTTGAAAGGCCGAAGCGAATCCTGAGAGTTTTGCCGTTCAGTTCTGCCCCATAACATTCGCTGATAGCCCCGATAAATACTTTGGATTTTACGTGTGGGGCGGTCGCTAGTAAGAAAGTACGCATACCTTTTGTGCTCACGCACTGAATCGAATTCGGGGAGCCAATTGCCGGTATGCGTAGATTGTTTGTGGTCTTGCTGGTCGCAGTCTATCTGGCGCTTTTGAGCGCGCCTGCGTGGGCGCAAGCGGCGGCGCCGCCGAGTTCCGCCGACAAAATTGCACAACTGGAAGCCGCAGTGGCCGATGCGAAAGCTTCGGCCGACAACGCGTGGATGCTGGTGAGCTCCGCCCTAGTGCTGATGATGACCGGGCCGGGGCTCGCGCTATTTTACGGCGGGCTGGTGCGGAAGAAGAACGTGCTCTCGACGATGATGCAGAGCTTCGCGATGATGGCGCTGATCACGGTGCTGTGGGGGGTGGTCGTGTTCAGCCTGGCATTTGGCCCGGGCGGGTCGTTCATCGGCGGACTGCACAACGTCTTTTTGCATGGAGTGGGCGCGACGCCGGATCCTGACTATGCGCCGACCATTCCGTTGCAGACATTCATGATCTACCAGTTGATGTTCGCGATCATTACGCCGGCGCTGATCACGGGTGCGTTTGCGGAGCGGATGAAGTTCAGCGGCATGGCCGTTTTCCTGGTTCTGTGGACGGTGGTTGTTTATGCGCCGATGGCGCATATGGTTTGGGGCAAGGGCGGTTTGCTGAATGCCGCGCTGGGCGGGCGTTTCCCGACGCTCGATTTCGCAGGCGGGACGGTGGTGCACATCACGTCGGGAGTTTCGGCGCTGGTTTGCGCGCTGTATCTCGGAAAAAGGATTGATTATCCAGGCGAGGCGATGTCGCCGCACAGCGTGGTGCTGAGCTTCATTGGCGCGTGTCTGTTATGGGTGGGGTGGTTTGGATTCAATGCGGGCTCGGCGCTCTCGGCGGGAAGCCTGGCGACGAGCGCGTTCGTGGCGACGCATTTCGGAGCGGCAGCGGCGGCAATAGGATGGAGCGCGGCAGAGTGGATTCGTAACGGGAAACCGAGTGCGCTGGGCGCGATCTCGGGTGCGGTGGCAGGACTGGTGGCGATTACGCCGGCGGCGGGTTTCGTGAGCCCGATGTCGGCGCTGGTGATGGGGTCCGTTGCCGGCGTGTTCTGCTACATGATGGTGGCGAAGGTGAAGGCGATCTTCGGGTACGACGATTCGCTGGACGCCTTTGGCGTGCACGGTGCGGGTGGAGCACTGGGCGCGATTTTGACTGGCGTGTTTGCGAGCAAGGGGATTAACCCGATCTTCAAGGACGGGCAGGGGAATGCCCTGGGCCTTGGGTTGATCGATGGAAATGCGCACCAGTTGCTGAACCAGTTGGTGGGTGTGGCGATCGCGTGCGGATTGGCGATTGTCGGCACGACTCTCGTATTGTTCGCGGTCGACAAGACGATCGGCCTGAGGGTACGCGAGGAACACGAGATTGAAGGGTTGGACCTGACGCAACACGGAGAAGAAGGCTACGCGTGGGAGACGGCAACTCCATGAGCGAGAGCGCGGCCATTCAGCAGGGAACTCGGGCAGGTGAATGGCCCCGCAGCGTTGAAACCCTACTCACCACAGAAGGACTATCGATAAAAGCCTGAGTGGTTGTAGAACCAAAAAGCCACGCGGGTTAGCGTGGCTCTTTGCTGTACGACAGCGTGGTTGTGCTGAAGCTTGTTAATCTCCGGTACTGCTGTGGGCAAGGGCCGGGGGTCCGCTGTGGGCGGTGCGGTTGTGCTGGAATAGCCAAAGGATGCCGGCGATGGAGCCGTAGCCCATAAGAATGCCAATGAATAGAGCCAAAATTACGGTAACGATTAAGAACAAAGTTGTGAAAACTGTGATCAATTCCGCCATCCTGTGATGCGCTTCGCGCGCATCCTGGTTCGCCCTTACTATCGGCTCGGGAACCAATCACCTGAGGCCGCCGTGGTTCGTTCCCTATCAGTATTTAGTAGCACTGTTTGACGCTGATTACTGTTGCCAACTAAGATACTTGAGTCGATTTGTCTCGATTACTTTCCGCCCACTTAAGGGGACCTGTCCACGTCACCGAGGGTCGATGTACCTCGGGGAAGGTGGTGTTTTCCCGTGCCTGGGGCGGTGGAGTTTTGAGGGATAAGCCAAACAAAGGTCCTTCGACTCCGCGCGGTGCTGCCGCGCTCCGCTCAGGATGACACCTGAGTAGAAGGTTGAAACATCAGGTTTTGCATGGCTATTACCCGGATTTCGGTGCGCGGTGCGCGCCAGCACAATTTGAAGAATATCGACGTCGATATTCCGCGCAACACGCTGACCGTGATTACGGGACTGAGCGGGTCGGGGAAGTCGTCGCTGGCATTCGACACGATTTATGCCGAGGGGCAGCGGCGGTACGTCGAAACGCTCTCCGCCTATGCGCGCCAATTTCTTGACCAGATGGAGCGTCCGGACGTCGATGCCATCGACGGACTGAGCCCTTCCATCAGCATCGAACAGAAGACTACCTCGCGCAGCCCTCGCTCCACAGTCGGGACAATCACCGAGATTTACGACTACTTACGCTTGCTCTATGCCTCGATTGGGGTACCGCATTGTCCTCGGTGCGGGCGCGAAGTGAGCCGGCAGTCGGTGGACCAGATTGTCGCCGGGGTAATGGAACTGAAGCCGGAAGACCGGGTGATGCTGCTGGCGCCGATAGTGCGCGGGCGCAAGGGCGAGTTCAAGAAAGAGCTGGAGAAACTGGCGCAGGCGGGATTCACGCGGGCGCGCATCGATGGCGAGTTGCGGAATATCGACGAGGACGTTGCGCTGGATAAGCGCAAGAACCACACCATCGAAGTGGTGATCGATCGGTTGCTGGTGAAGCAGGGGATCGAGAAGCGGCTGGCGAACTCGGTCGAGGTCGCGATGAAGCTCGCGAATGGGTTGGTGCAGGTGGTGGTGGTCGATGGCGAAGAGCATCTTTATTCTTCGCGACTGGCCTGCCCGGAGTGCGGCATCAACGTGCCGCAACTGGAGCCGCGCTCGTTCTCATTCAACTCGGTGTATGGCGCGTGCCCGGAGTGCAATGGGTTGGGTTCGAAGTATGACTTCGATCCGGCCAAGGTGATCACCGACTGGTCGAAGCCGCTGTTCGATGGAGGGCTGGGGCCGGGATCGGGCTCGGCGTACTTACAGTCGATGACGAGGCGGTTCGCCGAAGACAACGGAATCGATCTGGACAAGCCGTTCGAGCAGCTCACGGAAGACCAGCAGAACGCGATTTTGTATGGGCCGCAGACTTCGGGGCGGCGGTCCGGATTCCGCGGCATTCTCACCTGGCACAAGCAGTCGATCGAAGAGGCAACGAGCGAGACGTATCGCGAATGGCTGTTGCAGTACATGTCGGCGACGCCGTGTCCAGCGTGCGGCGGCAAGCGGTTGCGGCCAGAGAGCCTGGGCGTGAAGGTGAACGGGCTTTCGATTGCCGACTTCACGGCGCTGCCGGTGGCGCGTGCGGTGGAGGCGGCGGGGAAGATCAAGTTGAGCCAGCGCGAAGAACAACTGGCGGGACGGATCGTGCGGGAGATTGCGGAACGGCTTGGATTCCTGAATCACGTTGGGTTGGGATACATCTCGCTGGGTCGTTCGGCGGCGACGCTGAGCGGCGGCGAGGGGCAGCGAATAAGACTCGCTACGCAGATCGGGTCGAAATTGCGCGGAGTTCTTTACGTGCTAGATGAGCCGTCGATTGGCCTGCACGCGCGGGATAACGAGAAGCTGCTGCAATCGCTGGAAGAGCTGCGCGATTTGGGAAATACCGTCCTCGTCGTTGAACACGATGAAGAGACGATTCGGCGCTCGGATTACGTGATCGACCTCGGGCCGGGTGCGGGGAAGCACGGCGGAAAACTGGTGGCTTCGGGGACGCCGGCGGAGGTGCAGAAGGCGCCGGAGTCGCTGACGGGACAGTATCTCGCCGGGAAGCGGAAGATCGTGACGCGGTTCGAGCGGCGCCAGACGAATGGGCACGCGATCACCATTCTTGGGGCGACGGAGCATAATCTACGCTCGCTGGATATTGCGTTTCCGCTGGGCGTGATGACGGTGGTGACGGGTGTGTCGGGTTCGGGGAAATCGACGCTGGTAAATGACATTTTGTATCGCGCACTGGCGAAGCAGTTGTACAGGTCGCGAGAGGAGCCTGGGGCGCACAAGGCGATACAGGGCGCGGAGAATATCGACAAGGTGATACGGATCGACCAGTCGCCGATTGGGCGCACGCCACGGTCGAACCCGGCGACGTATACCGGTGTGTTCACGCATATTCGAGAGCTGTTTGCGATGCTGCCGGAGAGTCGCGAGCGCGGGTATAAGGCCGGGCGCTTCTCGTTCAATGTGCCGGGTGGTCGCTGCGAGGCGTGCCAGGGCGAGGGCGAGCGGCGCATCGAGATGAACTTCCTGCCGGACGTGTATGTGCTCTGCGAGGTGTGCGGCGGAAAGCGCTACAACCACGAAACGCTGGCGGTGAAGTACAAGGGCTACTCGATCGCGGACGTGCTCGAGATGCCGATCACGGACGCGTTGGCACTGCTGGAAAACATTCCGCAGGCGAAGCAGCGGCTACAGACGCTGGTCGATGTCGGGCTCGGATACATCCATCTCGGGCAATCGTCGGTCACGCTGAGCGGCGGCGAGGCGCAGCGCATCAAACTGGCGCGCGAGTTGAGCAAGCGCCAGACGGGGCGCACCCTCTATCTGCTGGACGAGCCTACGACGGGGCTGCACTTCGAGGATGTGAGTAAGTTGTTGGACGTGCTGCACCGGCTCACCGATCTCGGCAACACGATCATTATTATTGAACACCATCTTGATGTGATTCGGAATGCCGACTGGATCATCGATCTTGGGCCCGAAGGCGGCGAAGATGGCGGAAGACTCGTCGCGCAGGGGACTCCGGAGCAGGTGGCGAAGATCAAGAAGAGTTATACAGGGCAGGCGTTAAGCAAATAGCGAATAGAGAGTAGCCATTCGCTATTCGCAAAAACGCCATTAGCAGAATCAGTAAACCTTCAAACGCGAAACATTCTTAAGCTATTTGGTGTCCGTAATATTGTGAGGCGTTGGCTTAAGGTCGCACGGTGGTGGGCAGCAACTGGCGCGACGCTAATGCTCACAGCTTGCCTGTGGGTTCGCCTATGGCCTGAAACCGGCGGTATCCGACTCGCTTACTTAACCAATCCCTTCCTCAATTGGCACGCCGATAAGATTCTGGGTCTGTTCACCACAGAACACCAATGTTTCGGACTCAATCCAACTCTTGAGATCATTGCCGAATCTCTGCTGGTCCTTGTGACTGGGATGGAGTGGGCTGCCGCGGGCGTTGTGTTCAATTTAGGGCTCTGGAGAATTGCGACTCGTCGGATGGGTAACGCCTAGAACTTCACGGTGCATCTCCACTCTCTGCCTTCTTCACTTCCTCTTTCGTGCTTTTCACCTTTTCAAATCTGCAGTCTTCGGGTTTTTTGTCGGTGCGGAGGCCGAGGAAGACGGGGGCGCGCATGCGGACCTGGCCGCTTTCGCCTTCGTGGGTCCACTCGGTGAACTTGATTTGCGCGACGAGTTGTGGTCTGACCCAGTGGGTCTCACGCGGCGAATCGACTTTGGTGGCGAAGGGGGTCTTGGAAGTTTCGAGCGCTTTCAGTTTCTTCCAGGTCTCTTCGAGAGTTTTGTGGGTGAAGCCGCTGCCGGCCTGGCCGATGCTGATGAGGCGTTTCTTGTCGTCGTAGAGGCCGAGGACGATGGAGCCGAAGTGCTCGCGCGAGTTGCGTGGCTCGGTGTAGCCGCCGACGACGCACTCGATCATCTGCGTGATTTTGACCTTCAGCCATTCGCGCGAGCGCTTCTCGATGTAGCAGCTCCTTTTGCGCTTGGCGATGATGCCTTCGAGTTGTTGCTCGGCGGCTGCGGCGTAAAGGCGCGTGCCGCTGGGGAAGTGTTCGGAGTAGCGGATGAGCTGCGAGTCTTTGAGGACGTCGCGCAGGAGTTCCTTGCGCTTCTCGAGATCGACGCGGAGCAGGGAATAACCGTCGAGGTAGAGCAGGTCGAAGACGTAATAGATGATAGGGATGGCGGGGCGAGCGTTGCGGATCTTGCGCGGGCCGTCGGAGGTGAGGCCGGTGCGCTGCTGCATCAGGCTGAAGCTGGAGCGGCCGTTTTCGTCGAGGGCGCAGATTTCGCCGTCGAGAATAACCTGCTTGCCACGGATGGCCTCGGGAATGACGGAGAGTTCGGGATATCCGGCGGTGAGGTCGTTCTGATTGCGCGAGACGAGGCGCACGTCGCCATCTTCGATGAAGGCGATGGCGCGGTAGCCGTCGAACTTGAGTTCGTAGAACCACTCGGCGTCGTCAAAGGGCTCGTCGACGAGGGTGGCGAGCATGGGGTGGATGATATTAGGCATGGGGCGTTTCTCTGCGCCGGGGAGACGGGTTAACGCAGAGGCCGCAGAGGGCGCGGCGGAATGTTTCGTGGAGCTTTTGAGGCCTGCGCTTTTCTTTCCTGGTTTTTCGTTCTGCCCTTTGACTTCTGCCCTTTGACTTGGTTTCGGTTTTGCCTTTTTTTGCTTTGCCGTTTTGCCGTTGGCCTCCCGTTCTTTCGCAACCTTCTTATCGTGAACAGCTAGCGATTTTGCCAGCCAGGATTTTTTCCCTTTGGCGGCGGGGCGGCTGCTGGTCCATTCGCGGGAGGTTGCGTCTCCGGCGATTTGGTCAAGCGTGCGGCCAGTGAGGACGGAGCCGTCGTGCGAGTCGATGTTGTAGCCCTCTTCGACGTGTTCATCGCGATGCTTGATGAGGAGCCACTCGTTTCCTTTGGAGCCTGGGCGACGTGAGCGGGTCTTTACGAGAACGAATTCGCCCTGGAGCTTGCGGCCTTTGAGCGAAAACTTGAAGTCGCCTTTGTTGAGCAGGGCGTCGGCGGCTTTTTCCATCTCAGCGCGCGAGTGTTTGCCGGGCGGCATGAGTGGCGACCAGGTTCCAGCGTCCCAGACTTCGACGGTTCCGGCGCCGTAGTTGCCTTCGGGAATCGTGCCTTCGAAATCGAAGTAGCTGACGGGGTGATCTTCGACCATCATGGCGAGACGCTTGTCGGCGGGATCGAGAGATGGTCCTTTGGGGACGGCCCAGGATTTAAGCACGCCGGCCATTTCGAGGCGGAAGTCGTAGTGCAGGTGCGAGGCACGGTGTTTCTGCACGACGAAGCGGAAGCCTTTGCGCGGGTCGAGTTTGGGCGGCGGTTCGGGCGTCGCTTTGAAGTCGCGTTTGCGGCGGTATTCTTCGAGGGCCATGGGAGAAGAAGATGCAAGGTGCAAGGTACAAGGTGCAAGAACGCGAAATCAGTCGTTGAGGCAATTACTTTCGAACGAATCGAATGAGCGCTCTACTACCCCGCAAAACCAGGGCTACAAAAACTCCTATGCCTAGATACATTGCAACCATGAACCACCATGGTAGAGCGCCAGCGAAGAATGCAATTGAGTGGTTAGTCATATGACTATCCCAGCCTTATTATCCTCTAACGGATTCGAACGCAGGGTGACAGCTCTTGCACCTTGTACCTTGCACCTTGTACCTTTTGCTTCATGATTCGACGAGTCGTCCTTATTTGCTGCATCATCATTTTTGCGTACGCGCTTTTCGCGCAGACATCTACGCCTCCGCCGGCGGCCACCGGCAAAGCTGCCGAGACGAAGAAATCTAAACCAGAGAAGGCGATTCCGACAGAGTTTTCTGACGAGGTCGCGAAGCAGGTGCTGGGCCAGATACGGCAGGCGTTGCTGGGGCACAATCCGCGGCAGATGCTGGCGGTCTTCGACAAAGAGAAGATGGATGGGTACTACGTCTTTCAAGACCGGCTTTACGGGTATTTTGCCCAATACCAGGACTTCCGGGCGTACTTTCGCCTGCTGCAGACGTCAGAGGAAGGCGGGCACGAGGCAGCGATAGCGGAGTGGCAGATTGAGGAGACTCCGCAGTCGGGCTTGCCTGTGCGGAGGGAAGGGCAGGTACGGTTCGAGTTCGCGGCGGGGAAAAAGGGGTGGAAGATCGTGAATTTCACGCCGAGAGATTTCTTTCAGTGAGAGTGAAAGAAACTACGAAGACGCGAAGGAATGCTGGTCAAGAAGCTTCGTGCCGATGCAGTGAATTGATCGAGGAGTCCAAAAAACCTTGAAACGTGATTATCCGGATCGGCCGATTGTCGGGGTGGGCGCGGTGGTGGTAGATGGCGGGCGCGCGCTAGTGGTGCGTCGAGCGACGGAGCCGCTGAAAGGGCAGTGGTCAATTCCGGGCGGGATGCTGGAATTGGGGGAGGAGCTGCGCGAGGGGATTGCGCGCGAAGTGAAGGAAGAGACTGGGCTCGAGGTGGAAGTGTTCGATGTTCTGGATGTATTCGACAGCATCTTTCCGGATCGTGAGGGGCGAACGCAGTATCACTACGTGCTGATTGATTTCTTGTGCCGGCCGAGCGGCGGCGACCTGCGAGCGGGGAGCGACGTGAGCGAAGCGAAATGGGTGACCGGTGAAGAGGCCGGCAATCTGGAGATGAAGCAAGCGACGGTCAGGGTGATTCGGAAGGCGCTGGGTTTGACAGCTTAGTGTGGGCCGAGTACTGTTCAAACAACTGACTCATCAGCCGAGGAATGCTTCATGTCGAATCGCAACGGTGACAAGGCACGGCACAATCGTCTTCGCAAACAGAAGATCCGCCGTCGCAGAGCTTTCGCAGCACTAAGAGAGAAAAGTGCAACGGAAAAGCCCCCGCGGAAGAGTGCTAAATCGGTGACGAAATAGGATTGGCTCTTGCAGTTTGCCGCGAAAGGGGTAAGCTGAATTCACACATTCTCCAATGCTCAAACGATCCATCATCTTTGTTTCGACGGTGTTACTGACATTTTCACTGGTGGCCTGCAACGGGGGCTCGACAGTTCCTGCCACGACGGTCACGGAAAAACCCAGCATCTACAAAGTGTCGGAAGATCTGAAGGCGCGGCTCGCCAAGGACGACCGTCTGCAGGGAAGCAGCATCGATTTCGATTTCGACGGGATGACGGTAATCCTGAACGGGAAGGTGAAGAACCAGGAGCAGTTTGGCTGGGCGGCGACGGTTGCAGCCGGAACCCCCGGTGTGAAGTCCGTTATCAACCGGTTGCAGATTGAGCCAAAAGAAGCAGAGAAGGATAAAGAGAAAACTAAAGAGCTTCCTGCAAAATCAGTAGCGCCGGAAAAGCAGGTTCCTGAAACCCAGACTGCCGAACCGAAGAACGGGCCGGCTAAGGCCACGTAGAACTCTCCTTAGAAAGTTCCAGTCGTGAGTTTCGAATAACGTAACCGCGGATTTTCGCGGATACTCGCGGATTGAATCAAAAGAAACTCGTAACGCCCTCTTCCATGACTGTGATTTTGTCGCCGATTCCACGTTTTTCGGCATCGGCACGCAGTCGCTGGACGGGTTCCTCCATGGGTTCGTGGGAGAGCTTGAACGTTCCGTAGTGCATGGGGATCATGCGCTCGGCCTTGAGGTCGACGAAGGCCTGGACGGCATCTTCCGGGGAGGTGTGTACGCGGCGGAAGGATGGAGGTTCATAGGCACCGATGGGAAGGAGCGCGATTTCGGGATTCAAGCGGCGTCCGATCTCGTGGAAGCCCTCGAAGAAAGCAGTGTCTCCGGCATGGTAGACGGAGCGTTTGCCGTTCTGGATTACGTATCCGCCAAAGCCGCGGTGCATGTCGCGGATGACACGGGCGCCCCAGTGGTTAGAGGGCGTGTGGGCGATTGAAAGATCCCCAAGGCGGAATTGATCCCACCAGTTCATCTCGATCACATCCTCAAAACCGAGGTCGAAGACGATGTCGCGGACATGCTGCGGGACGATGATTAATGGGCGGCGTCCGGACTTGCGGCGAGTAGCACGGGCGATGGCGCGCAGAGATGGGCGGTGCAGGTGATCAAAGTGAGCGTGCGTGACGAGAACGGCGTCGATGGGTGGCAGGTCTGCAATGCGGAGTCCGGGTTGCCGGAGGCGCTTGAGAACGAACAGCCAGCGGGCGAAATTTGGATCGACAACGAGGCTCTTTCCAGCAAGTTGCAGGAAAAAGCTCGAGTGTCCGATGAAGGTGATGCCGAGTTGGCTTTTTTGGGCAAGCACCGGCTTGCGGCTCACGCCGGTGCGCGGCGTCAGGGCCGAGTGCTTCACGAGTTTGCTGAACTGCCTGGCCTTGCGGCGAAGCGTGATGTTGAGCATGGACTACTTCTAATTAGACGCTCACGACGGTTCCGACGATGCGGCTGCCGCAGAAAACCGTTCCCACTTGCACGGTTCATTGTTCCTCATTTTTAATCCAAAGAAAGTTAAAAATTGTTTGAGGTGCTCGCAATGAGGATTGCATTTGTAGGGCTGGGAATTATGGGCGGGCCGATGGCGGCCAACCTTGTCAAAGCAGGGCACGAGGTCAAAGCGTACAACCGTAGCAAGGGAAAGGAAGTGCCGGGGGCGAAAGCGGCTGCCACTCCGGCGGAGGCGGCCAGAGACGCTGACGTAGTGTGGATCTGCGTGGCGGATACGAAGGCGGTGGAGCAGGTCCTGTTCGGCAAGGACGGGGTTGAGGGTAGCCTGCGACCGGGAATGATCGTGGTGGACTCGAGCACGATTCTGCCGAGCGCGAGCAAGGAGTTTGCGGAGCGGATTCGGGCGAAGGGCGCCGATCTCGTCGATGCGCCGATAACGGGATCGAAGATTGGGGCAGAGCAGGGAACGTTGCTGTTCATCGTTGGAGGCCGGGCGGAGTCGGTCGAGAAGGTGAAGCCTCTATTTGCCGTGATGGGGAAAAAGTACATTCACGTGGGCGAGCAGGGCCTGGGTGAAGCAGCGAAGATCGGCATGAACCTGATGATCGCACTGATCTTTGAAGGTTTTGCGGAAGGGTTGACGCTCACCAGCAAACTGGGGGTTCCGCGTGAGAAGCTGGTCGAACTGATCCAGGCGTCGATGATCCGGTCCGGCGTAACGGACTATAAGGCGCCGTTCGTGCTGAACAAAGATTACTCGCCAAACTTCCCGCTACGGCTGATGCACAAGGACATTCATATCATGCTCGACGCGGCTGAAACGGCGGGGGTGAGACTGCCCGGGTTGGAAAAGGTGGAAGAGGTGTACGAGGCGAGTGTAGCGGAAGGGTGGAAGGACCTCGATTATGCGGCGACGATTGGAGTAATCGAGAAGTGGGCGGGGATAAAGTGAGTTGATGTTGGGGAAGAAAGACCCGCATCTGCGAAATGCGCGCAGATGTGGGGGCACCGCTTGGCAGACGTGGGGCACCGACGGACGGGGCGGGACTATTCTGCGAAGCAAATCGTAAGGAGTTTCATGAGGGTGGAGAAGTGGTTGCGATCCGATGAGGGCATTCTGTTTCTGATC
Source organism: Terriglobia bacterium (assembly GCA_032252755.1). Lineage (NCBI taxonomy): Bacteria > Pseudomonadati > Acidobacteriota > Terriglobia > Terriglobia bacterium. The sequence continues at coordinate 69,997 of JAVUPY010000090.1, read as the reverse complement.
GCTGTTCTGTTTGTTATCGCGCACTTCGCGACCAACAGTGCTTACGGTTTTCACCGCGACGAACTGGCTACGCTGGATGACGCGCGACACATGGCGTGGGGATTTGTCGCATATCCACCGTTTGCGCCCGCAATCGGGCGGCTGGAGATGGCGCTCTTCGGGGTTTCGACATTTGCAGTGCGCGTGGTTCCGACGCTGGCGCTGGCGCTGGTTGTGTTTGTAAGCGGGCTGATCGCCCGCGAGCTGGGCGGCGGACGGAAAGCGCAAGTGCTCACGGCAGTCGCGGTCTCGATGGTGCCCATCGTTTCCATCGAGACAAATGTATTGCAGTACGTTTCGTTCGACTACCTGTTCGGGGTTCTGCTCACTTACTGCGTCGTCCGGTTGCTGAATTCCCAAGATCCGCGCTGGTGGGTTGCGATCGGCGCGGTGATCGGGCTGGGAATGATGAACAAGTACACGATGGCGTTCTTCGTCGTGGGACTTGCGGTTGGTGTCCTTTTGACTCCGGCACGGCGGTTGCTGCTGAATCGGTGGCTATTGATTGGCGTCGTGCTCTCGCTTCTGATTTTCCTGCCGAACCTGATCTGGCAGGTGCAGCACGACTTCATTACTCTGACCTTCCTGAAATACATTCATGCACGGGATATAAGGTGGGGACGGACGAAGGGGTTCCTGCCGGAGCAAACGTTTGTTTGCACCAATATCCTGATGCTTCCGCTGGTGTTCATGGGGCTGTGGTTCTATTTCACGAACGGCCGGAAATATCGCCCGCTCGGGTGGATGTTCCTCGGGACTCTGATTTTGTTTGTGATTGCGCGGGCGCGCTCGTATTACCTGGGGCCGCTGTATCCGATGGTGCTGGCGGCTGGAGCAGTTCTGTGGGAGCGGTGGGTGTGGACGCGTTCACGAGGGGTGAATGTTGGGATCCAGGCAGTGACGTGGTTATTCGTAGCGGCTGGGTCCGTTCTGACATTCGCGCTTTTCACGCCCATTGCGCCGGTGAACTCGGCAATTTTCAAAGCGACAGCGAAGGTGCAACAGAACTACGTTGAAGAGATCGGCTGGACGGATCTCGTGCAGACCGTCGCGCACGTGTATGAGTCGATTCCGGCGGACGAACGGTCACGAACGGGAATAATGGTGGGGAATTACGGCGAGGCTGGAGCGATCGATCTTTTGGGGCCGAGGTACGGATTGCCAGCGGCGATCAGCGGGACGAATTCACTGTGGTACCGGACGTATCCGAAGACGGAACCGCAGACGTTGATTGTAGTAGGGTGGGATGCGGATGACGTCAATAGGCTTTTTCAGTCGTGCGAACTGGTGGCACACAACACGAATTCCTACGGGGTGATCAATGAGGAGAGTCAGTATCATCCGGACATTTTCTTGTGCCGGCAGATGCGAATACCGTGGTACAAGTTCTGGCCGCTGTTTCAGCGGTTCGGATGATGTCTGTGAATCTTCCTTCCGGTTGTTCCCATCTTAGACAGCCGTGACTATATTCCTGGCCATCGCGGGCACTTGCATCATTCTTTTCGTGCTGCTGGAGGCGTTTGAGACGATCATTCTGCCGCGGCAGGTGACGCGGCGGTGGCGGCTGACGCGACTGTTTTATCGCGCGACGTGGCGTCCGTATTCGGTTATGGTGCGGCCATGTCCGAAGAAAGGCCGCGAGCGGCTACTGAGTTTTTATGGACCGTTGTCCTTTGTGCTGCTGCTTGTTTTCTGGGGCGTGCTACTGCTGTTCGGATTCGCACTGCTACACCTGGTGGATGGTTCGGTGGCGCGGATGGGAACAACAGGCCTGCAACGGCTCGGGATGGCGATGTACTTCAGCGGGTCGACATTGTTCACGCTGGGGTTGGGTGACATTGCGCCGCATACACCCGCATCGCGACTGTTTACCGTAGTTGAGGCTTTCGTCGGGTTGGGATTCCTTGCGATTGTCGTCGGGTATTTTCCCGTGCTGTACCAGGCATTTTCGCGACGCGAGGCGCAGATTTCACTGCTGGACGCGCGGGCAGGGTCTCCGCCGAGTGCGGCGGAACTGCTCCGGCGGATGATTGGCGGTGGAGACTACGGAGAGCTTCACGGATTGCTGAAAGACTGGGAACGATGGTGCGCCGAACTGCTGGAGAGCCACATTTCCTACCCGGTGCTTTGCTATTTCCGCTCGCAGCACGACAACGAATCGTGGCTTGCGGCGGTTGCGACGATCCTGGACAGCAGCGCCCTTGTAATGGTCGGCATCGACGACACGTGTCAGAAGCAGGCGCAACTGACGTTCGCGATTGCACGGCATGCCCTCGTGGATCTGTCGCAGGTGCTTGGCAGATCACCGAATTTCGAGCAGGTAGATCGGCTTTCGGCGGAAGATCTCGGACGCTTGCGGACAATACTGGCTGAGGCTGGGGTTCAACTGCACCGGGGCGACGAAGCGGATCAGCGGCTGGCGGAACTGCGCTCGATGTATGAGCCCTACCTTCGTGCGCTCTCGGAGATGCTGATGATGCCGCTGCCGGAATGGATCCGCGAGGGGCGCCCGGATAACTGGCAAACCAGTTCGTGGGGACGGATTACGGGCGAGGGTCGTGCACGCGAGACCAAGATGGAACCACACCTTTGAGCTAAGGGCGTCGGCGGCGCGGTTCAGACTGACCGATGACGAGAGTTACAATCTACTGCATGGCCCGTCGTACGTTCCTCTTCTGTTTCGCTGCCATATTGCTTGCGGCCGCACCCTGCCTGGCGCAGTCATCGCAGGAGCCCTCGATTCCGCCAAACCAGGCACCGCCGCGCTCGGACTCGGAGCCGGGAGTAAGTTCGAGCAACGACACGCGGATCGACCTCAGTCCGCCAGCGGGGGATGCAAAGATGCATCCGAACAGCGATGTCGACGACGTGATGGAGATGCATCCTTACAATCCGCACAGGGCGGAAAAGGACATCGAGGTCGGAGATTTCTATTTCAACCTGAAGAACTACAAGGCGGCAGAAAGCCGTTACGAATCGGCCCTGAAATACAAACCCAATGACGCAGAGGCTACCTACAAACTGGGCGAGTCGCAGGAAAAACTAGGCGAGAAAGAAGAGGCATTGGCGTCCTATCAGAGCTATCTGAAAATTCTCCCTTATGGGCCGAGAGCAAAAGACGCGGAGAAGGCCATCGATCGGCTGACGAATCCGGTGGCGGATACGAAACAAGGAAAGAAAGAGAAGAAGAAAAGCAACTGACGATTGACGATTTTCTCGTTGACGATTAAAAGCAGGACCGCCGAAGGAAAGGGCTAGTCAATCGTCATTGGATCAATCGTCAATCGTCAATTCGGTTCTTCTTGATCTACTGTCCCTTGCCGATATAGTTTCCGCTGGAAGCGTCCACATCGACGACCAGGGGTGCGGTGCTGCGGCTCTCGCCGTAGATGACGTGCCAGATCAACTGGTTCTTTCCATTCCAATCGAGCAGGAAGTTCACAGGCTGGTTCGGATCCTTCTTCATCAGTGCGGCGCCGCCATGTTCGTTGGCAACCTTGATGGCCTTGTCCGTGTCAACTTTAAGGAATTGCAGGTCGAAAACTCGGGTTGCGGAGTTGGACGGGTTGTAATCGTCCTCGGTGCCGTGACTGACGCCGCGGTCGGGCATGTCAGGGCCGCTGACGCCTGACCAGGTGTAGGACTTGAGTTCGCGCTTTGAGGGAGAAGCGAAGCTCGCGTGCCAGATACCTTCCTTCCCTTCTTCGACGGGAGCGCCCTTGGTGTAGCTGGATTGGAGGCGGAAGGGCTGGATGTCCGGGGCGAAGCCGCGCGCGGCTACGTAGAGCTTCTGGAATGCCAGACGGCCGGTTTCGTACTCGGGAGCTTCGGCCTGGGGCTTGGCGGTCTCGCTCTGAGTGGGCGTCTCCTTCTTGCTTTCACAAGCGTTGAATACTGCAATGGCGAGGATGAGCATCAGGAGCGCGGGAATTTTTCGCATGAGGTTCCTTCAAGTTCTAAAGTTGGCGTGCTGGTATTGCAATCGCGGTACACGAATGTACCTGTCAGTATAAACGGGGAGTGGGGTCGTTTGGGGGCAAGTGGTAAATGAGCGGCGGCAAGATGCCGCCGTCACGAGGCTGTGCGGTGTTTGCGGGCGAACCAGAAGAATACGGGGATTCCGGCGAGGATCACGATGGCGCCGCCTATGGAGTCGCGCAGGTTCTGTACGAAGCTGAAGTAGAGCAGCACAGCCGCAGCGGCGATGAAGAGCAGCGGAACGATCGGGTATCCCCAGATGCGGTAGGGAGCTTCGCTGGCGGAGTATCGCTTACGGAAAACGAAGATGGTGCTGGCCGTGATCATGTAAAAGAGCCATTCGGAGAAGATGGCGAGGTTGAAGAGATCTTCGAAGGCTCCACCGAGAACGACCAGAGCGATGCTCATGAAGGCCTGGAAGACCAGTGCGCCGCCAGGCGTGTGGTAGCGGGCGTTGACGCCGGCGAGCGTATCGAAGAAATAGCCGTCGCGCGCGACGGCGTAAGGGATGCGTGCACCGGTTAGAATCTGGCCGTTGATGCTGACGAACATGGAGAGCGCAATGCCAGCGGAGAGAATGGCAGCGCCTGCCGCTCCCGCGGCGTACTGGAACGCCATACTGGCGGGACGCTCGGCAGCGGCTAACATGGTGGCGGGGAGCACATATTGTACGGCGGCGTTCATCAACATGTAGAGCGCTGCGACGAGGGCGATGCCGACGATCATTGCGCGAGGGATGTTCTTCTGCGGCTCGCGAACCTCGCCGGCGACCATATTGAGGTTGTTCCAGCCGTCGTAGGCCCAGAGTGCCGCGATGAGCGCAGCCATGAATCCCGCAATGCCACCGGTTGCGCCAGAATAGTGAGACGCGAAATTCGACATCGTCCCGGCCCTGGCGGTGAAGCAGGCGACAATGATTCCCAGAATCATCAGGACTTTCAGCGATGTGAAGAAGAGCTGGAAGTTTCCGGCGCGGCGTACGCCGATGTAATTCACCCAGGTGAGAACGACGATCATGGCCGCGGCGAGAACATGTCCCCAGTTGACCGGGACAGCACCATGGACGAACGTCGTCTTCAGGAAAGCAAAGGCGCCGAACTCGCCCAGGATTCGAATGACACCGGCGGCGACGGTCGCGATCGATGCTGGTTTTGCGATGGTGAACCAGGTCCAGGCGTTTAGGAATCCGGGAAGTGGTCCGTAGGCGTCGCGGATGTAGACGTATTCGCCGCCGGCTTCGGGCTTCATCGCGCCGAGTTCAGCGTAGGTGAGTGCGCCGAACCAGGAGAGCAGGCCGCCGACGATCCACACGAGGAACACGACCGAGGCTGAACCGGTCGCTTCCATCATCCGCTTGGGCACCAGGAAAATACCGCTGCCGATGATTACTCCGACGACGATGGCGCCGGCTTGCGACACGCCGAGGTCTCGAATGAGGCCGGGTTTGGTCGTGCGGGCGGCGCCTTCAGCCACGGTGTGCCTCCATCGACTTATCGATCGTATTAGGTGGCATCACGAAACTTGCCAGGTAGCCGACCGTGAACGTCAGGCAGGCGCCGATCATTACATACCAGGTCCACGGAATCCGACGGGTGAATTCCAGGGGCATGGAACCGGGCTTCACCAGCGTGCTGATCCAGATGTACATGTTGGCGCAGAATCCGACCAGCATGCCAGCCATGGCGCCACGTTCGGTTGCGCGCTTCGTTAACAGGCCCAGGAGAAAGACTCCGAGCAGAGCGCCATAGGCGACGGAGGCGATTGAAAGGCCGACTACGATCACGCTCTGGCTTCGCCGGGAGAGGATCGCCAGTCCGAACAGCAGCACGGCCCAGCCGAATGTGGCCATGCGCGAGACGCGCAGCATGGATTTATCGTCTTTTGCGGTGCCTTTGCGCCGCAGCCAGAAGTCGACGATTGTACTGGAAGAGAGCGAGTTTAGCGCTGCGCTCAGGTTGGACATAGCGGCGGCGAGGATGGCGGCGATCATCAATCCTGATATGCCGTGCTCCATTTTTGTGACGATGAACGTGGGGAATATGCGGTCCTGGCCGCCGAAGTCGGCTGCCGGTTTCCCGTAATAAGCGAAGAGCATGACGCCGAGGGTGAGGAACAGCCCAAAGAGGATCAGTACGGCGATGCCGCTGCCGATGAGCGCGATCTTGGATTGGCGCTCAGAGCGGGCCGCGAGCAGCCGCTGCACGATAAGTTGGTCGGTGCCGTGACTTGCTGTGGTCAGGAACGCGCCGCCGATCACGCCGGCCCAGAAGGTGTAGGTCTGGAAGAAGTCCGGCGCGAAGTTGAAGATCCTCCACTTACCTGCGCTCGCGCCAACGGCGACTACCTGGTGCCAGCCGCCGGGTATGTAGTGAAGCAGCATGACGAAGCCGACGAGTGTCCCGCCGATGTAGATCGCCATCTGCACCACGTCGGTCCAGATGACCGCGGCCATGCCGCCTTCGAAGGTGTAGATAAGAGTCAGCGCGGTCACGATGCCGATCGAGATCAGGTCGCGGTTGAGATCCGAGAAGCCGCCGAGAAATTGTCCCAGAGATATACTGACCACGATGGCGACGGCAAACACGCGCACGCCTTCGGCAACCGAACGCGTCACAAGGAAAAGACCGGCTGTGAGCGAGCGTAATTTCTGGCCGAAGCGGCGCTCCATGAGCTGGTAGGCGGTGAAGAGGTCGCCCTTGAAGTAGTGCGGGAGCATGATCACGGCGATCACGATGCGGCCGATGAGGTAGCCGATCACGACCTGCAGGAACATCATGTTGCCCTGGTAGGAGAGACCGGGCGTGCTGATGATGGTGAGCACACTGGTTTCAGCGGCGACGATGGACAACATGATCGCCCACCAGGGAATATTCTTGTCGGCGAGGAAGTAGTCGCGCAGGGTGCGTTGCGCTTTGCGAAAGCGAAGGCCGAACAGCGTAATGCCGGCCAGATACACCAGAATGATTGCCAGGTCGAGCCAGCCGAGTCCCATTAAAAATGCCGTCTCCTCGAGGAGGTGCCGCCATTATCAAGGATGGAGGGCAACTTGTGTGGGAAATCTGGCGGGTTGATGTGGCACAATTCGGTTCAGATGCCCTTATACCTCGGAATTGATGGCGGCGGGACGAAGACCAGTTTCGCGCTCGCCGATGAAGACTACATTCTCGCCCGGGTAACCGAGGGCGGTTCCAGTCCTACACGCAATGACGATGCCACGGTGCAGAGGGTTCTGCGCAGCGGGATCGAAAACGTTTGCTCAAAGGCCGGCGTAACCCGTAATGACATCAACTTTGCCTGCATTGGCTCGGCCGGAATGGCGATTGAGGCGGGGCGTCAACTTGTCGACCGCATCATCTCAGAGCTGATCGAGGGCCAATTCGCCATCGTCGGTGACATGTTGATCGCGCACGAGGCGGCGTTCTTCGGTTCCGAGGGAGTGATGGTCATTTCCGGGACCGGGTCGATCGCATTCGGGATCAACGGCGATGGGGAGAATGCGCGTGCGGGTGGGCGTGGCCCGATTGTGTCCGATGAAGGCTCGGGGACGTGGATTGGGCGAAAAGCCGTGAGTGCGCTGCTGCGGGCGTGGGACGGCGACCAGGAGACGCGTCTCGACAAGTACCTGCTGCCGCTCTGGCAGATTCAGGATGCCGACGACCTGGTCGCGAAGTGCGCGCGGGCGGGTCCGAACGATTTTTCGCGGCTGTTTCCCGCGGTGCAGGCGGCGGCCGCCGCAGGGGATTCGATTGCACAGGATCTGCTGACGCAGGCTGGAGCCGAACTGGCGACGATCGCAAAGCTGGTTGCGCGAAAGCTGTGGCCTCGGGCCAATCATGTTCGGGTGGCCATGGCAGGAGGCATCTTCCGTAACTCGCCCACCGTCCGGATCGCTTTTTACAATTCCATTCACGCGGAGCGGCCGGAATCGCAGGTACGGCTTACGACGCTGCCACCGGTGATGGGCGCGATCATGATGGCGCGACGCATGGCGCACTCCGACTTGAACCTACGCGTGCGGTACGACGAATGAACGTTGATCCCCGTGAAAAAGCGGCGGCACCTCCCGAACTCGAGCTAATGGTGCACTCGCAGGTCGCGGAAGAGATACGGGCGGCCGCCATGGATCGGCGGATGACGGAAGACCTGGCGCTCGCGTTGCTGGTTCGACGCGACCTGCGCGGCGATGTCCTGGAAGAACTCTCGAAAAACGTGGCGGTGATGAAGCACCGGAAGGTGATCGTCGGGCTGGTGTGTCACCCGAGAACACCGCGCTACGTCTCTCTGCCGATTGCAAGGCGGCTGTACACGTTTGAGCTGATGAAGATTGCGTTGCTGCCGCCGGTGCCGGCTGACGTCAAGATGATTGCCGAGGGGGCGATCATCAACCGGCTGGAGACCATCAGCAGCGGCGAGCGGCTGACGCTGGCGAAGGAAGGGAGTACTCGGATCGCCGCGGCGCTGCTGGTTGATTCGGAGGCTCGCGTCAGCGACGCTGCGCTGTTGAATTCACGATTAACGGAGCAGTTTGTAGTGAGGGCGCTGATGCGCGAAGACGCTCCGCAACACTTTGTTCACGCGGTGTGCCGGCATACGAAGTGGTCGTTGCGAAAGGAAATACAGATTGCGCTGTTGAAGAACGTGCATACGCCGATGTCGCGCGCCGTGTACTTCTCAGAACAACTGTCGAGCCAGGCGTTGCGGGAGGTACTTGCAACGGCGCGGCTTTCGGAAGAACTGAAGGCGCACCTTCAGGATGAGATAGAGCGCAGGAAATTGCAGAATTCCACGCTTGGAAAATAAAACCAAGGACATTGACGAAGGACCTCGGACTCTGGTGAGTTGTGTTTTGCTGGTTTCACGGGTGTTTTGCCGGTAGACTTGCGGCGGTATGAGCACTGATAAACGCGTCGATGCATACATCACCAAAGCTGCTGAATTTGCGCAGCCGATCCTTCGCCAGATTCGCGAGACCGTGCACGAGGCCGTCCCTGAGGTGGAAGAAACGATGAAGTGGGGAATGCCTTTCTTCGAATACCAGGGGATTCTTTGCGGGATGTCGGCTTTCAAGGCGCATTGTGCGCTGGTGTTGTGGAAGAGCAAGCATATTCTTCCGGAGGGCGGGAAATCGGCGGGTGCAATGGGAGCGTTTGGACGGTTGAAGTCAGTGAAGGACCTGCCTGCGAAAAAGGTTCTTGTTGGTTATCTAAAGAAAGCGAAACAGCTCAACGAGGAAGGCGTGGGCTCGCCGATTGCGGAACGCTCGAAGAGGCAGAAGAAGGACTTGATCGTGCCGCCATACTTTCAGACCGCGCTGAAAAAGGACAAGAAGGCGAAGACGACGTTCGACGGTTTCAGCTATGCCAAGCAGAAGGATTATGTGGAGTGGGTCGGCGAGGCGAAGACGGAAGAGACGCGGAGGAAGCGCTTGGCGACGTCGATGCAGTGGCTGGCGGAAGGGAAGTCGCGGAACTGGAAGTACGAACGGGGCTGACCGACGGGCCTCAGGCGGCTTCTTTTAGATTCAGTAGCTCTCTGACGATGTCGGCGAGGCGGATAAGTTCGGCGGATGCGAGTTTGACGAAGCGCCGGCTGTCCTCGGGGCCGCGTTCCAGAAGATAGAGGGCGCTGGTGAGGCTCTGAAGAGGGTTATTCAGTTCATGCGCGAGTTCGCTGGCGGCCTCAACGTAGGCCGCCGCCTTTTGGCGGCTGAGAAGGATTTCCTGTTGTTTTTGATGGCGAATGGCGATGGCGGCGAAATCGGCGAGGCCGTTCAGCAGTTTGTAGTCATCGAAATCGAAGGCTTCCCGGCTGTGGTGCGATACGCACCATAGCGTGCCGCGCATCGAATCCGCAACCCAGGGTATGAGAATGCCGTCAGTGATCGGTTCGGCTTCAATACCCAGCAAGTCGTAGTATTTCCGGGTGACACGATAGAGCTGAGGTCTGGCGGCGCTAAGGGCGGTGCCGCAGGGACTGAAGAAGCGCGGAGTCGTGCCGTTCAGAAAGGCGGCAAAACTGCCCGAAATAGCGACCCAGCGGAACCGCAACTCACCATTAGCACCGGCCTCTTCCAAGCTTATTCCGGCGCTGTCTGCGCCGCTGAACTCAACCGCAGCATCGCAGAGTTCCTGCAAAAGCACGGCGGGTTGGGCCGCGAAAACGTGAGCGAGACGGTGGAAGGCTTCGATGCCGGCCTGTCGTCCACGTGGGCGGCGATTCCGAAAGCGAAACTCCTCATCCTGCAAAAGATCCCTGAGTTCCATGCCGGATTCGGAGGAATCAGTTGTGCTTTGCATTGTTCTCACCACCACAGACCGTGCCAAGCGAGGAATTTTGATGACCATACCGGGAGGAGAGTTGCCCTCGAACTTGTAAGGCGGGGCGACTGGCAGTATTGTGGTGCGCGAAAAAGTATTCATCTCCGGAAGGAGCAACGCTATGTTGGTTTCCCGGAAGTTGATCCCAGTCCTCTCCATTCTTTTTGTTCTCACGCAAATTTCAATCGCTATCACGCCGGCGCGCCAGGAGCAGGCGCAGGCAAAGCCTGCTGTCGAGAAGGTGGATGTAGAGACTGCCCGCACCACGCCGGGCGGAACTGCATTCAAAGTGCCGGCAGGATGGTCTATCGAGACCGGCAAGAACATTGTCACACTGACTCCGCCTGAACCGGATACGCACATCGTGGTTGTGGATGCGCAGGGTGCAGATGCGAAGGCAGCAGTGGCGTTCGCTTGGGCCGAGTACAAGCCGGAGTCTAAGCGTCCGCTGAAACTGGCGACGCCGCGTCCGGGGCGCGAGGGTTGGGACGAGCGGCAGTTGTTCGAGTACGAAACCTCGCCGAATGAGCGGGCAGTGGTGCAGGCCATTGCGCTTCGTGCAGGGACGAAATGGACCGTCGTGATACTGGACGGGACAGAGATGACTTTTGAGAAGCGCAGCGCGCCGGCAGGACTGATTCTCGCAAGCCTGCGGCCGAAAGGGTATGAGCGCGAGACGTTTGCGGGTCGCAAGCCGCATACGCTGGATGCGGCGCATATCGCGCAGTTGAAAGAGTTCGTCGAGACCTCGATGAAAGAGCTTGGCATACCGGGCGCGTCAATGGCTTTGATCGATCACGGCAACGTGGTGTACGAGGGCGGATTCGGCGTACGCGAACTGGGCGAGCCGGAAAAGGTGGACGAGAACACGCTATTCATGGCGGCCTCGAATACCAAAGGCATGACAACTCTGCTCCTTTCGAGACTGGTGGACGAGAAGAAATTGAAGTGGGACGAGCCGGTGATCAATGTCTATCCGAGCTTCAAACTTGGGAGCGAGGACACGACCAAGAAAGTGCTGGTGAAGAATCTCATCTGTGCATGCACGGGGTTGCCGAGGCAGGATCTTGAATGGATATTCGAATTCAAACAAGCCAAGCCGGAGACTACGTTCACAACGCTGAGCACAATGGAGCCGACGAGTAAATTCGGCGAGGTGTTCCAGTACAGCAACCTGATGGCGTCGGCGGCGGGCTATATCGGGGCACATATTTTGTACCCGAATCTTGACCTTGGAACAGCCTATGACCGGGCGATGCAGGAAGAAGTATTCGATCCGCTGGGGATGAAGTCGACGACGTTCGATTACAAGCGCGCGTTGGCGGGGGATCATGCGAGCCCGCATGGGGACGACATTGACGGTACTCCCAGTGTGGCGAGTATGGCGTTCAACTACGCGGTGCTTCCGGCGCGACCGGCGGGTGGGGTGTGGACTTCGGCCAGCGACCTGGCGCGCTACGTGGAACTGGAACTCACGAAAGGCAAACTGCCGAATGGAAAGCAACTGGTTTCGGAAGAGAACCTGCTGATGCGCCGGACCCCACAGATCATGCTTGGGGAGGATGCGAGCTACGGGATGGGACTGGAAGAGAGCCATCGCTATGGCGTATCGGTGATCAGCCATGGCGGCAGCATGGCGGGATTCAAGAGCAACTGGTGGGCGATACCGGATGCGGGGATCGGCGCCGTGCTGCTAACGAATTCCGACACGGGCGGGTACCTGCTGGGAGGTTTCCAGCGACGTTTGCTCGAGGTGGTGTATGACGGCAAGCCGGAAGCGGCGGCGGATGTCGCGGCGCAAGCTGCACGATATAAGGCGCGGCTGAAGAAAGATCGCGAGCGACTGGTCGTTCCGGCGGACCCGTCCGAGGTTCAGAAGCTGGCGAAGAAATATGTCAGCAAGGAACTCGGTGAGATCGCCGTACTGAACAACAACGGCGTGGTCACGTTCGATTTCGGCGAGTGGAAGAGCAAGGTAGCGTCGCGCAAGAACGATGACGGCACAATCTCGTTCATCACCACGGACCCGACGAATGATGGATTCGAATTCGTCGTCGCCGAACGGCAAGGGAAACGCGCGCTCATCATTCGCGATGGGCAGCACGAGTACGTGTTTACGGAAGTTTCGTAGAATCGCAAGCCGCGTACATCAAAAAATCATCCCACCCGCTTGTACAGGGCAAGAGGGTGGGATGCAGCAACGCAGGGGAACAGAAGGTCAACCAGGCGACATCCATCTGATTCAGTGCATTCCTTACCTCGTGGGCAAGCTGGTAGGCGTCGCCTGCTTTGAGATTCCAGAGAATGTGGCGGATCTCCGGAGTTCGGGCAGGCTCGCGCGTCCTTTCACGTCGGCGGACGTGGGGCAAGGGTTCTCAACGAGCGCCTTTGTGCGGACGAGGAAAGCGGCGCCAAAGTTACCGGCACCTTCGAAGTTGGGCGGTGATGTGAATGCCGCGTGAAGGAATCTATTGCATTTGAAGAGGCGAGCAGTTCGCCGGCAGGGCGAAGATTGACGGTGGCAAGGATTCTTCGCGAAGCTGCTTTACTTCTATTGCGCTCTGGCCCTGGTATTCTCCGTTGAGGGTAATAACGACGGTGCGTTTCAGACGGAAGCCTTTAATGTCGGCGAACTGCATGACCTTGTCGACTTCATCGAAACCGGTAGTTTGAGTGAACATCATGTTGAGGACAGGCGGGGGCTGCGGAATGGAAGGCGCTACCCATAAATCCTCTTCGATCCCGAATTGTTGCGAGGCCGCTGCGGCATCCTGGGCCTGAAAATTGAGAGAAATGCGAAAACGAAAATGCCTGGCAGGGAATCCAGCGATTGTTCCGCCGTCTTCCTCGAGTAGTTTTTCGAGCTTTACGCCGCCGACCGGCTTGAGGCCAATTCGTTTTCTCATCAGCTCTTCATAACGATCGCGGGATATCTGAACGCAGTCGCCGGATGGTTTCGTGAGCGCCAGGTTTGATGTGCCCGAAGTTACTATTTTCCAATCCACAGGCATAGTCGGATCATCACTCTCGACAACCTGGAACTTGGCTTTCTGCCCGTCACTCCATGCGTCAACGGTGGCGGTGCCACTCGGACGGTGAATGACGGTTCGGTAGTACGTCCCGGCGTGGCAGATAGGCACGAACGAGAGGAGCGGCAGAAAGAGGCGAATAATGAGTTTGCGGCTGGGCGCCATGGCGAAGATGTTAATGGTCTTCGCGAATTGGGTAAAGGCAATCTATGCGGCCGAAACCGCTGAGAAGAATGCCTTTCGGGCTGGAGGGCTCCCGGCGCTACGGCTCGGGATTTGGAGTATGCTTGTGACCTGAATCACAGCCGAGGGGTAAGGGGGTAGGCGAGACTAGGGTGTCGAGGGCGGATGAAATGCAGGTCCTTCGACTCCGTCGCTAACGCGACTCCGCTCAGGATGACGCCTGTTTGGGCATCGCGGAGAAAGTGGTTCGCTCAGGATGACGGCAGCTAGGGTTGATGTTTTGCTAAGGGGTTTGCATGGGCTGGATTGAGAATCGGTTCGAAAAGAATTTCCTGGTTACGACGGTCGATTACGTTTTCAACTGGGCGCGGAAGTCCGCGATTTGGCCCATGACGTTCGGCCTTGCCTGCTGTGCGATCGAGATGATCGCTTCGTCGACCTCGCGGTTTGACATTGCACGTTTTGGCTCCGAAGTGTTCCGACCGAGCCCGCGGCAGAGCGACTTGATGATCGTCGCCGGGACGGTGACGCTGAAAATGGCGCCGGTGGTGAAGCGCATCTACGACCAGATGCCTGAGCCGAAGTGGGTGATTTCGATGGGCGCGTGTGCGTCGGTAGGTGGGCCGTTCAATACGTATGCGACGCTGCAGGGAGTGGACCGAATCGTGCCGGTGGATGTCTACGTGGTTGGGTGCCCGCCGAGGCCGGAGAACCTCTTCTATGCGCTGCTGAAGCTGCAGGATAAGATTGACACCATGTCCATTGCGAAGCGGCCCACGGAAGTTCGGCTGAACGAAGATATGGTGGAGAGCTTCAAGAAGCAGGTGATGGTGGCGCAGACGATGCAGCCGAAGTAGATTCGGGTCCCTCGACCCGCTGTGCGAAGGGCGCGCAGCTGCGCTCGGGATGACGGCCGTTGTTGCAAGGAATGAGAAAAAGGCGCGCTTTGCAGCGCGCCTTATCGCTTCTGTGTGGTTAACTCTTACGCGGATCTCTTCTTGTTCAGCAAGATGGCGGCAGCGAAGGCTACGAGTGCGCCGAGCATCCACTGGATACGCCAGATCTGGACGGCCTGCCAATCGAGAACAGTGTCGGCGGTGTAGATCAGGCCGACCATGATGGCGCCGATCACGCAGCCCAAGCCGACGAATGTGAAGACCAGGGCAATGGCACTCAGGCCAAGGCGTTCGCAAATCTGGTCGAAATCAATGAGGTCGAGGAAGCGCGAGCGGGTGCTCAAATTTGTTTCGGGTTCGCGCTCGTTGCCACAGACGTGGCAGAAGCGGGCTCCAATGGCGTATTCCGAGCCGCAGTTGCTGCAAAGCGTTTCCGCGGCGACGCTGCGTATTTCCGTTTGGGGTGGCTGCACGGGTCGCCAATACTCCTGAGTGATGTTACGAACTCCGTCCGACATATTGCCTTCCTCTCGACTTACTGATGAAGAGGCACGGGAGGGGCCAAATGAAAATTCAGGGAAACGCTTAATTTTCAATGAGATAGCGCATCAGGAACGGCAGGTTGATGGATCGCGAGCGGGCAGAAATTACGCGACGCTGGCAAATTGGCAACTGTGTTGCAAGGGGGAATCCGGATGATCAATGCGGGCGTCTTGGCATGGAAAGGACCTTAGACCTTGGCGGCTTGCACCAATAGGAAAGCATGAGTAGGTCGGCATGGGTGAAGAGAATACCTTTCGGGCGAGGAGTTCCATTGTTGAAGACATGCTCGTCGAGAAGTTTGTGCAAGGCCTCAATGGTGATGCCCAACCACTGCGCCGCCTCAAATTCCGACAGTGAGTTGTGAGCCAGGTTGTTCGTTTCCATAATGTTCGTGCTCCCCTGGGGGACACGATGTTTGTACCTGTTCCAGAGTAGATGTCAAATCGGGTAAACTCCTAATACCGCAGCAGTCATGAAACCCTATTGTCGAATCGCTATCGTTACCCTCTTACTGTTAACCTCCTTCAGACTGTTAGCAACTTCTACATACGGCGGAGAGGACTTCAAGGCGGTTAATCCCGCGAACAACCAGCTTTCCAGGCGCGCTTTCGATCATTTCTACGACATGGAGTACGAACGCTCGATACGAGAGTTCGAGCAGCTGCAGAAGGAATACCCAGAAAATCCGATCGCCAACAACTACCTGGCGGCGGCGGTTGTGTTCGGAGAGATGTACCGCATCGGAGCGCTCGATACCGAGACCTATGCGACAGACAGCTTCCTTGACTTGAAGGCCAAACGGCCACTGAACCCGGAAACCACGAAGCGCATTAACGAGTTGCTGGACCGGAGCGAGAAACTCTGCGACGCTCGCCTCGACAAGAACCCAAACGACATCGATGCTCTCTATGCGCGAGGAGTTGAGCGCGGACTGCGATCCACCTTCATGGGAATGGGGCAGAAGGCGTGGATGTCGGCGATACGCTCGGCGCTGGCGGCGCGGCGCGATCACGAACGGGTGTTGCAGTTGGACCCGAAGTTCGTCGACGCCAAGATGACGATCGGCGTCCATAACTACATCATCGGAAGCCTCAACTGGTTCTACCGAACGATGATTGCGGTTACAGGCGTCACAGGAAACAAGCAGAAGGGGCTCAACTACCTTCGTGAAGTTGCCGACTCCAATTGCGCGGCGAGCATGGACGCACGTATCGCCCTGGCCCTGTTCCTGCGGCGCGAGCAGAAGTATCCGGAAGCGTTGAATGTAGTGAAGTCGATGATGGACGAGTATCCGAAGAACTACATGGTGGCGCTTGAGTACGCGAACCTGGAGAATGCTTCGGGACACGCCGATGACGCGATCGCAAGTTACAGGAAAATTCTGGAGAATTACAAGGAAAGGAAGTATCCGACGGCCAACCCGCAGGCGGCGGCGTTCGGGCTGGGGATCACGCTGCGCGGGCAGAGAAGGTTCGATGAAGCCGCCAAGGCGTTCGGAATGGTCGCCAGCTTTCCGGAATCCGAGACGCGGATCGTAATCAGGTCAACCCTGGCGGCTGGGGAAATGTACGACACTCTGAAAGAACGTGATCGCGCAGTCGAGAAGTACGAGGAAGTGCTGGCGGCAGATGCCAGTAGCCCGGAAGGGCAACTGGCGAAGAAGCATCTTGGAAAGCCGTATCACTACGACTAGCCGGTCAGACCTCAATCAATTCATTCGCTAAGTCTTGCATTCAGAGTTACCGTTATCCGGGAGAGACGCTGCGTTTTCGCGCCTTTGAAGGAGGCTTAACGTGCGGATTCCACGGTGGCTGCCAATTGTTCTTTTATTCAGTTTTCTGGATTCGATGGCGCAAACGAACTCGGGTCATGGAAAGATACTGTCAACTTGGACTGCATATGGCAGGCAGTTTTCGACAACCCTCTATTCGGGGCCGATCAAGCAGACGCCCACGGCCCAGACCATATCGGTCCTGACACCCGCAGTTCCGATAATGGTACGGAGGATCGAGGCCTTCAGTATGTTGGGGCCAAGACAGTCATCGGTGACCCAGGGTCTTCAGGAGGTCTCACCGGCAAAAACATGCCCCAAGCAGTTCATCATCATCATCACGAATGGAGCCGTCACTCAGGCTGTACCGATGTCAGGTGCTTTCCTGAGTAAGGCATTTGATACTTACACGGACAGTGGCGACCTTCACCTGCCGTTTCCATCTGGGACGAGGATCACGCTCTCCATTCTTCCGCCCGATATTCAACCGCCAGCGCCTCCTTGTGCGGCTTCCGACGTGACTATCAATGTGCAGTACGAAACGGAAATGCCGCCCCAGCCGAAGAAGACGCTCAGCAAGGCGCAGAGCAGTCCGGAGTAGCTGCTCGGATTGGGGAACCTTTTGGGAGGCATCGGCGTATCCTACTCGTAAGGGGGACGATATGTACTGCAATTACTGCGGGAAGGTGATCCAGGACGACGCGAATCTTTGCGCATATTGCGGCAAGCGAGTGGGCCCGGTTGAGGGCAGGCGGCGACTGCTGCGGCCCAGGGCCGGCCGCAAGATCGCAGGTGTGTGCGCCGGGATGGCTGAGTACTTCGATCTCGACGTCACGATGGTTCGTGTTGTGTGGCTGATTGTCGCGTTGTTAGGTGGCGGTGGGTTCATTGCGTACCTGATTGCGTGGGTTGTTATGCCGAACGAATCGGAGCGTGTCTACTATGCGCCGCCGGCGTCGGAGCCTGCGAGTCATCCACCACAGGGGTAGAATCCGGACATGCAAGTCCGGAGCAACGATACTGATATTTTGTATTCCGTGCAGGGCGACGGCCCCCCTGTCGTCCTGCTCCATCCTTTTCCGCTGAACCATCGTTTCTGGCTGCCGGTTGCCGAGCGGCTTTCTCCACAATACAAACTGATCATGCCGGACCTGCGCGGACTGGGTGACTCTGCGCCGGGCGATGGTCCAGCGACTATGGAGAAGCATGCAGAGGACGTGCGCAGAGTTTGCGATGACGCGCGCGTCGGGAAAGCCGTTTTCGTCGGAGTGTCGATTGGCGGGTACATCTTGTTCGAGTTCTGGCGGCGGTTTCGCGAGCGAGTGACAGCGCTTGGCTTCTGCAATACCCGCGCGGGCGCGGACACTGACGAGGGGCAGAAGGGACGATTCGAGTCGGTGAAGCAGATCGAGGAACGCGGGACAGAGATGTTCATGGACAACCTGCTGCCGAAGCTACTGGGTGAAACGACGCGAAGGAATCGGCCGGATATTGCTGCCGAAGCGAGGAGGATGGCGCTGGCATCAGCGAGCAAGGGAGTTATCGCCAATCAGCTTGGGATGGCCGAGCGACAGGACTCGATTTCAACGTTGGGAACAATTGAAGTGCCGACGCTTTGTGTCGGTGGCACCGAAGATATTCCGTCACCCACAGCGGAGATCGAGCGCATCCACCGGGGGATTCGCGGGAGCAAATTGAGGGTAATCGATCAAGCTGGGCATTTTGCGGCGCTGGAGAGGTCGGAAGAATTTGCGTTGATCCTTCGCGAGTTCCTGATGAGCGTAAAGCACGTGGGGTGAAGACCCACATCTGTTAACTGCGGCAGATGTGGGGCACCGAGTACAATCTCCTGTCATGTTCGACACCTATCTCGTCCCTGAAAATACGACCGTCACAGTAAAGGGAGACGGCGAAACCATTGATCTGAGCGGCGCGGCCGAACGCGTGTTCCTGCTTGTGCTCAGGATTTCTGAAACCGTGGAGCAGGAGGCGCTTGATGTCATGATTTTTGGCTCGGCGGATGGGACGGCGTGGGAACCGAAGCCGCTCCTTAGCTTCCCGCAGAAATTTTACCGGAGCGAGACGCCGATCCTTCTCGACGTTGTGGACCGCGCGGATGTGCGGTTTGTAAGGGCGCATTGGGAAGTGAATCGCTGGGGACGCGGACCTGAAGAGCCGAGGTTCGTTTTCGATCTGAGAATGAGGGAAGTGCCGGGGGAGATACTGGCCGAGGCCCGGGAAAAAGCAAGGGAAGCGTGACCGCAGATTGCGCGGATCTACGCAGATCGACAAGTTCGAATAAAAAAATGACGCGGATCAAAGAGTAGCTATGATCCGCGTCTTTCCGCCGTTATGCGATTTTCTTTATTCAGTTTGACGCGGTTTCCGCGAAGGACTTTGCTGCCTCCATGGATTTGCGTGCGGTTGCCGAATGAGGTCCTCCGGGGTCCAACTCGAGGAAGCGCGCGAACTCGTTGGCGGCTTCGCCATAAAACTTCAGACCCATCAGCGCGTTCGCCTTTACCAGGTGAATCGGTGCGTACTTAATCCCCATGTTTTCGGCCTGCACGGCATCCTTCAGGGCGTCACGGTAGTTTCCCTGGCCGAGCATTGACTTACTCAACTCGAAATATCCCTGCCAGGAGGTTGGCTGTACTCTCAAGCCCTGCTCAAGCGTCTGCTGGGCTGCGGCAAATTTACCCTGAATATTTTGAAGGGCTCCCATCGCGAAGTAGGCGAGCGGGTAGTTGCTATCGCTGGTGATGGAGGCCTGCAGATCCTTCTCTGCGCCAGGGATATCGCGGTTCGCCACGCGGAGTATACCGCGTAAAGTGAGCGCCTCAGAATAGGTCGGGCAAACGACAAGCGACTTCTCGGCGAATTTCCAGGCGTCCTTCAATTTCTCTTTCTGGAAGTTCTGCTGGGCTTTTTTGAAGAGATCGCGCGCCTTTTGCGGCACACGGAGGGCGGCCACAGAGATCGTATCGCCGCCGGTGAGGTCAGAAGACCCGTGGGCATCCATGTGCAGGGTGACATTATTGAGCCCCTCCATGCAATGGACCCGTTGGCGTGCCTGGGCGAGGCCTTTGTCAGCGACGACTTCGTAATCGCCTGGGGGTACCTCGGAGAACTCGAACGAGCCGTTGACGCTACTGACGGCGATTGCAATCATCCTGCCGGTGGTCACTGACTGGAGCGTAATCCGGGTATTGCTGATTGGGTGGCCATCTATTCCAAGTAGAGAACCGGAAATACTTGTGAAGCTAAAACTGGCTCGATCACGACCGCCAAACATCGTGGGATCCACCAGCGAGGTGGAATCTGGAAGCGACATGGATTGAGCGACGAGAAGGGGGGCGATTGCGAATAGGGAGAGTAAAACAGCAAAACCCCGGACGTGCATCGAGACTTTCCTTCTATCTTGAAGCTCGAGGGCGAAGTCGGGTCGAAGCAGGGGCCTAAGACCTGAAGATCGAAACCACTCGGCGCGGCATCTTCCGTCGCGCTATGTCATCTGATGTAGCAGCTTTTAGCGAGTTGTCCTCGACCTTAGTTCTTCCTAGTACAATCTTTGAAAGCTGTTCAGAAATTTGGGGCAGGTACAAGGCAACCTTAATGAGTAGTGGCAACAACCGTGTCATCCATCCAGCACAAAATGTCAACGGCAGCGTACGGCTACCGGGGGACAAATCCATTTCGCATCGCTATGCCATGCTCGGCGCCTTGGCGGAGGGCGTCACGAAACTCGAGAATTTCTCCGCGGCGGCCGATTGCCAGAGCACGCTGAATTGCCTCGCTGGCGTTGGAGTGAAGGTTCAGCAAGATGGGCGCGTGGAGATCGAAGGGCGAGGTAGGGAATTGTCGGCGCCGACGAGTGCGGTCGATTGCGGCAATTCCGGTTCGACGATGCGGATGCTGGCGGGCATTCTTGCGGGACAGAATTTCGAGAGCGAACTGGTGGGCGATGAGTCGCTCATGAAGCGGCCGATGGGGCGCATTATCGAGCCTTTGCGGGCGATGGGCGCACAGATCTCCGGAACTGTCGAAAACAAACCGCCGCTGCATATTCGCGGTGGAAGCCTTAAGGCGCTCGAGTACAACTCCAAAATTGCGAGTGCCCAGGTGAAGACATGCGTTCTTTTCGCCGGCTTGTTTGCCGAGGGGAAGACTTCGGTGGAGGAACCGGTGCGGACGCGCGACCATGGGGAACTTGCGCTGCGTGCATTTGGAGCCGAGGTTGAGCGAACACAGACGCGCGTCAGTGTCGCCGGCCGAGGGCCGTTGAAGGCGATTGAAGCCTACGTTCCGGGGGATTTGTCGTCCGCGGCGTTCTTCTTATGTGCGGCGGCGCTGTTCCCGGAGAGCAACCTCATTCTCGATCACGTGCTGCTGAACCCGACGCGGGCAGGGATTCTTGACGTACTCACGCTGATGGGTGGCCGGATTTCGTTTCTGCAGGTTGAGCAGCAGCACTATGAACTGATCGGTACGGTACGATTCCAGCCTGGCAAGTTGAAGGGAGCACGAATCTCCGGAGCGCAAGTCGCCGGACTCATCGACGAGCTGCCGGTCTTGGCGGCGATCGGCCCCTATACGGAAGATGGGGTGGAGATCCGGGATGCGCGAGAGCTGCGAGTGAAGGAGTCGGACAGGGTTGCTGCTGTCGTGCAGAATCTCCGCGCGATGGGCGCAACGGTGGAAGAATTCGAAGACGGGCTGCGAGTGCCGGGTGGCCAGACGCTTCACGGGGCTGAGTTGGAAAGCTTTGGCGATCACCGGATTGCGATGGCCTTCAGCGTTGCTGCCCTGCGCGCTGACGGTGACACGGTCATCAACGACGCCAATTGTGTTGCTATCTCGTATCCCATGTTTTATGAACAGCTTGAAAAATTGATTGCCGGTTAGCAGCGCCAACGATTCAGCAGCTTTCGAATCATCTCCCAAGCGGCCCACCTCGGCTCAGGGGCAGCCATCCAATTCCTGCAGCCCCATTCAAAACTTCCGGCCCGGTACACACGATTCAGGTGTGCGCCGGGTGAGGACTGAACGGAGTCAGCTTTGATGAAACGGACCGTACTGGTGATGATGTTTTGCGCTTTGCTGGCGGTGACGCCGGCCCTGTTTGCGCAGGACAATGACAACTACAATCACGGAGAAGTAGGCGCATTTTTTGATTTCAACCGCTTGGCTCATACCAGCACCAACTTCTATGGGGCTGGCGGCCGCCTTTCGTTCAATATTGCCCCGAACGTTCAATTGGAGGCTGAAGGAGCTTACGACTGGAATCGTAACGTCACCTCGTCCCTCACGGATATTGGGGGCGGAACGACCATAACCACATCGAGGCTTCGTCTGGTGCATGGGTTATTCGGACCGAAGTTCAACTTTACCCACGGAGCGTTCCGGCCGTTTGTGACCGTGAAGGGCGGTTTCCTCAACTTTAACGTAACCAACAGCGTTAACGGGACCTTCAGCAACATTGCAAACGGCGACACCAATGGTGTCTTCTATCCGGGCGCTGGCGTAGAGGGTTTCATTGGCTGGTTCGGCGTTCGCGTGGAAGCCGGTGACGAAATGTATTTCGATAATGGTGCCAACCATAACTTCCGATTTACGGCGGGCCCACAGTTCCGGTTCTAGCCCCCAGTTCGGATTGAAAAGGCGGTTCGCGATCAAGCGACCGCCTTTTTTGCGTATGCGTCCGTGCAGTCTGGCCGAGGGAGAAAGATTGAGGGGCAGATCGCTATAAAAGGGGCTGCCAGGATGGAAAAAGGCCGACAGTCTCGCCAAGCAGGTCATGCTCAACACACCGAATCGGAGAGGTTCGGATTTTCGCAATCGGGTGGATTGGGTCGGCCGGGCAGTTCT
Organism: Terriglobia bacterium; assembly: GCA_032252755.1. Classification (NCBI taxonomy): domain Bacteria; kingdom Pseudomonadati; phylum Acidobacteriota; class Terriglobia; species Terriglobia bacterium. The sequence continues at coordinate 47,373 of JAVUPY010000090.1, read as the reverse complement.
TAGGGGTGAAAAACATCCATCCGGTGACAACACTGCATCATATTTGGGCAGCGTTCCAGAAATTTATGACTGCGGGGATTAGGATGCTTGCCTTATAGTGTCCTACGTTCCTATAATCGCGGTCTCCACGATTTCATTGGAACATTGTCAGGCTCTATGGAGTCAGATGTCGTGGAGTGCACTGATATAGTGCGGGCGAAGAGCCCTGAGCAGTCGACGGCGTTCGAGCTGGGGCGCCGGGTCGCAATCGAAAAAGTTCTAAGGAGCCGACGAATGAGAAAGTCGCTGATGATGATGTTGCTTGTGCTTGCAGTCGCAGCAAGCGCTCTGGCCCAGGCGGCACCGGCGCAGGAACCGGCGGCAGGAGCCGCGGGACAGCAAGCCGCTGGACAGCAGAAGCCCGCGCAATCTAACAAACAGATCAAGGATCCCGCCGAATACAACGCCTACATGGCAGCGGTAAATGCTAAAGACCCCAATGCCAAAGCGGCAGCGCTGGAATCATTCCTGCAGACGTACCCCAACAGCGTGATCAAGGAAGACGCCCTGGAACTGCTGATGAAGACCTACCAGCAGCTCAACAACGTTCCCAAGATCGAAGAAACGGGGCAGAAACTCCTCCAGGTGAACCCAAACAACCTGACGGCTCTGGCGTTGATGGCCTACCTGAAGCGTTACCAGGGCCTGGGGCAGACAGATGTCACCCAGGCCGGTGCTCTCTTGTCACAGGCGGGCGAATACGGCCAGCGCGGATTGCAGCAGTTGCAGACCGCAAACAAACCTGAAGGCTACAGCGACGCGGATTGGGCCAAGATGAAGGACAGTTTCAAGGCCATCTTCTCGGCTGCTGTCGGGAACATGGAACTGAACCAAAAGAACTACCAGGCGGCGATTCCGAACTTGATGGAAGCCCTGAAGGCCAATCCAAACGACTACATTACGACCTACCAGTTGGCGGTTGCCTATCTTGAGCAGAAGCCTATCGTGGTCGATGGACTGTTCTGGGGCGCAAAAGCCGTTGACCTGGCACAGAAACAGAACCCGGCAGCGGCCGCGCAGTTCCAAAAGTACGTAAAGAGCAAGTATGCCCGGTATCACGGAGCGGAAGATGGGTTTGACCAGTTGCTGCAGACCGCCCAGACCGCCGCAACAATGCCTGCAGGGTTCACGGTTGCCCCGGCGCCATCGCCGGCGGATCAGGCAGCCCAGATGTGCGCCCAGACGGCCCCGGACAAGATGGGCTTCGGCGAATGGGAGTTCATCTTCACCTCGGGTAACCAGCAGTGCTCTGACACCGTGTGGAACGCCATAAAGGGCAAGAAGCTGCAGATGCAGGGCAAGGTCCTCGAAGTGACGCCCACGGTGCTGAAGATTGCGGCAACGGAAGACGCTATTAATGCCAACACGCCGGAGATCACGCTGAACATGACAGCGCCGATCCCGGCGAAGCTGCTGCCGAAGGCGAATAGCACGCTTCTGTTTGAGGGCCAGCCGGATAGCTACACGCCCAATCCGTTCATGATGGTCATGACGAATGGGACGCTGCTGCAGAAAGCGGCTCCTGCGCCGGCCAAAAAGCCTGCAGCGGGACGCCGGGCTCCAGCCCATAAGAAACAGTAGCTTTGTCAAGAATTGTGATGAGAAGGCGGCCTTCTGGCCGCCTTTTTCTTGGATCGTCCTTGACCGATCACGCATGTGGGCAATCGGTTGCAGCGACAGAAAAAGGCAGCCTTGCGGCTGCCAGGATTTGTATGAATACCTTTAGAGGGTCGAACCTACCGCGCGGCTTTCTTCTCCATGAGAAGCGCAGTTGCCGGTCGAGCGCTGCGGGGTGGCCTACGGCCGCCATTCCGCAGGGCGCGAACATCAAGCTTCAGTTCCGTTATTGTGCGACTGAGAGTGTTTCGGTGCATGCCGAGCTGGCGCGCGGCCTTGCACTGGTTGCCATTGTTTTCCTGAAGAACGGTGAGGATGAAGCGCTTCTTGAACTCTCGTACGGCTTCCGAATAAAGAATCCCACTGTTGTACATCTGCAGGATGAGGGCTTCCAACTGATCCTTCACGTCTGACCCCTTTCTCTTCTATAAATGGCGCGGCGGCGCCAGTGCTCATCCCGGGCGTCTCAGAGGCAAGCAAGCGAGCTACTTGCCAGCGGCAGCGCCGGAAGGCTTAGAACTGCTCTCGGGTGCGACGGTCTTCATCGTGCCGATCGCCTTAACTCCCTGGCGGAGTCCCTCGCGAAGTTCGTAAGGAGCAACCCAGGATGCAGCGCGTCCGACAACAAGGAAATAAGGTGCAAACTGCGATTCTGCCAGCGACTTAGATGCCGGACCGAATGCAGCCATGGCCATGACCAGCACCATGACAACGAGTGCCCCCTTCACCAGTCCGAACACCGCACCCAAAAAACGGTCGAACCAGCGAAGGCCGACTTCCTTCACGGCCCATCGCGCGATGCGCCCTGCCACACCGGCCAGGATCGCGACTGCGATAAAGATCACCAGAAACCCAGCAGCGTTGGCCGCCCAATCGCTCTTCACGTGCGGAAGGAACCAGAGAGCAACCCGCTTGTAATTCCAGGCAGCGAGCAGATAACCGAGGATCACGCCCGCCAGTGAAAACAATTCAAAAAAGAACCCCTGTGCCGCGGCCCCGATGACCGACAGCACAACAATCGCTATGATTGTCCAATCCAGCCAGTTCATCGCCTACGAGGGCAAATCCTTGCCGGTCAGTTGGCGATAGGCCTCGACGTACTTCGCGCTCGTGTTGGCCTGCACCTCCGGGGGAAGCCCGGGTGCCGGCGGTTTTTTATCCCACTTAATGGATTCCAGGTAGTCGCGCACGTACTGCTTGTCGTACGAGTCTACGGCGCCACCCGGCTTGTACGTGTCGGCGGGCCAGAAGCGGGACGAATCAGGCGTCAGGACTTCGTCCGCCAGGACCAGGCCCTTCGACGTCTGGCCGAACTCAAACTTTGTGTCCGCTATGATGATGCCACGCGTGCGCGCGTAGTCCGCGGCCTTGCTGTAGATCCGCAGCGTCAGGTCGCGGAGTTTCTCGCCCATCTCGCGGCCGACGATGTCCACCATCTGGTCGAACGAGATGTTCTCGTCGTGCCCCGTCACAGCCTTGGTTGCCGGGGTGAAGATCGGCTCCGGCAGTTTGTCTGACTCACGCAGTCCCGAGGGCAGGGGAATGCCACAGACCTTCCCGGTCTTTTGGTATTCCTTCCATCCCGAGCCCGAGAGATAGCCGCGCGCGACACATTCGATCTGCACCATCTCGGCCTTCTTGACGAGCATCGAGCGTCCCCGCAGATCGGAAGCGTACTTCTTCACCGGCGCGGGATATTCGTCGACGTTCGCGGTCTCCAGATGATTCGAGATGACATCCTTCAGGAAATCAAACCAGAAGAGCGACAGTTGCGTCAGCACACGTCCCTTATCGGGAATGCCCGAGGCGAGAACGTAGTCGAATGCGGAGATGCGGTCGGTGGCGATGAAGAGCAAATGCTGATCATCGACGCGGTAAATGTCTCGAACTTTCCCGCTGGCGTATAGTTCCAGTCCGGGAAAATCAGTTTTCAGCAGAACCTGTTGGGCTTGAGTAGTCACGGCTTAGTTAGATGATGAAAGCGTTGGTCATTCTAGTCGCCGAAGAAAATTTGTCAACGCCACATCGGTAATTCAGAGTTGGTTACTGCCAATAGCCTCGCAAAAACTATTGACAGAATAGCAGCTGGCTTGAAAGCCGCGCCAGATGAGGAGTTCCGGACCTGTGGAAGCCGGTGGAAAAATAGGGCGAGTGAATTCCATCACCGCAAATGAAGCAAGCATAAGCCGAGCGAGTTGCGCAAGAAATTTTTCGGAAAGGAAAAAGAGGCTCGCGCGAATGCGAGCCTCAGCCGCAAGTTGGATGGAGCCGAATGCTTCGTCAATACAAGTCAGGGCCCTGTTCTACGCTGTGGCCGAACGAATCTCTTTTTTCTCCTCACCCCCGAAGCGCACCGAAACGACTTTTGAAACGCCGGGTTCCTGCATGGTCACGCCGTACATCGCGGGGGCAATCGACATCGTCTTCTTGCTGTGCGTGATGATGATGAACTGCGTGCCCATGCTCATCTCTTTCACGAGTTCGTTGAAGCGACCGACGTTGATTTCATCGAGCGGCGCGTCGACTTCGTCGAGGATGCAGAAGGGGCTGGGTGCGTACTTGAAGATGCCTACGAGCAGGGATAGCGCGGTGAGTGCTTTCTCTCCGCCAGAGAGCAGCAGGACGTTCTGGAGCTTCTTGCCCGGCGGCGAGGCGACGATGTCGATGCCGCTTTCCGCAGTGTTCTCCTCGTCGGTGAGGCGCATGAAGGCCTGGCCGCCACCGAACAGTTTCTTGAACGTGTGCTGGAAGGTTTCGTTGATGGCGGTGAAGGCCTCTTCGAACTTCTGGCGTGAAACTGCCTCGATCTCCCTGATCGTGTTTTGCGTGTTCTCGATCGACTCGAGCAGGTCTTTGCGCTGGGTTTCGAGGAACTCGTGGCGCTGGGCGACCTCTTTGTATTCCTCGAGGGCGAGAATGTTGACCGGGCCCATGTTATCGAGGCGCGTGCGCATTTCGCGATAGGCGGTGTCCTCGGCCGCGAGTTCTTCTCCGGTGAGGCGAGGCAGCATTTCGTCGGCGAGCAGATCGTCTTTCGTCGTGCTCAACTCCTGGACGCAGGTTTCGGCCATGTGCTCGAGATCGCTCTGGAGTTTGGCGGCGTGAGCGGAGAGTTCGCCGCGACGGTCGCGGAGCTGATCAAGTTCGGCACGCGCCGCTTTGAGTTCATCCTCGATAGCTGCAATTCGCGAGCGGACTTGCTCAGATTCTGAAAGCAGTTCAGCTTCTCGAGCCTGGGCGGTTTCGCGCTCGGTGTTCCAGTCGACGAGTTGCGCGGCGAGACGTTCGTTCTCCTGCTCGCGCTCAGCTTTCTCGGCTGCGGCGGATTGAAGCTGTCCGCGCAGCGCGTTCACGCGGTTGTGGACTTCTGTGACCATCGCCTCAATGCGGCTGACGGAAGCTGATGCTCCGCGATGGCGCTCTTGGAGTCCGGCGACGGTGGCCATGGCTTCGGAAGTCGCCTGGGCGGCCTGGTCGCGAGCGATACGGAGATTCTGCAGGTTCTCCTGCGCGGCGGCCATTTCGGTTTCGAGTTCGATTTTTCGAAGCTCGCACCCGTCAAGTTCTTGCCGTTGCTGCGCGATGAACTGTTCGCGATCGGATCGTTCCGAGGCGACGCGGCGCATCTCACTCTCGTAGGTGGTCATGCGCTCCCGGACCCGAGACATTTCCTGATCGAGTTGCTGCAATGAGTGACCGCTGGTCATTGCCTGCTTTTCGGCCTCTCGTTTCTCGGCCTCAAGGTTGTCGAGCAGGGAAGTGAGTTCGCCGATTTCCTTGCCGAGCAACGCTACGCGCGCTTCCTGGTCACGGAGGGCGCGTTCGATGCCTTCCATGTTGCGCTGCACTTCGCGCAGGTCGCGCTTCATCGATAGCGGGCCTTCGCTGCGTTGCTTGCCGCCGGTGACGGTTACGTTGTGGAAGCATTCCCCATTGTGGGCGAGGAAGAATGCGTCCGGATTTTCCAGGGCCAAGGTGCGTCCGGTCTGGGAATCGGGAACGATGTAGCCATTGCCGAGCTTCGGCAGCACAACCTCAAGCGAGCGCCCGAAACCGTTCAACACTCGCACACAATTCTTCAGAGGAACGATGCCGTGATGGTTGGCTTCGAACTCGAGGCTTTCTTCGGCGACGAACGAGAATTTCGCTTGCGAGTCGCTCGGATGGACGAGGAAGGTTGCGCGGCCGTCCACGTCGGTGCGCAGCAGGCGCATGCCTTCATCGGCGGCATCCCAAGACTTTACGACGACGAAATTCAATTCATCGCGCAGGAAATCGTCGACAACGTTTTCGAAGCGATCATCAACTTCGAGGAAGTCGGCGAGAACTCCGGCAGGGGCGCGGCCGCCAGAAAGCGCTCCGGACTGGAAGAGGCGGCGGACGGAGTCCGTCGAGTATCCGTGTTCGGCGATGATGGCGTCGAGCGAGGCGCGCTTGCCTTGAAGCGTGGCGAACTCGGCACGCATAGTATCCAGGTAGCGCTTGCCTTCGGCCTCGGCCTGGCGCTTTTCCTGCAACGAGGCGCGTGTCGCCGTGATTTGGTCGGCCATTGACGCTACTTTTTGCGATGCCGATTCGAATTCGAAGCTAATCTGCCCGCGCTGTCCGCCGAATGTCTCCACCTGCTGGTTGGCGTTGGTAATCTCGGTCTGCAGGCGAAGTGCCTCACGCTCCAGTGCGGCAATGCGCTCTTCGGCCTGCGTGATGCGATTGCGGACGTTGGAAGCTACGGCGACGGCTTCCATCATGGCTCGCCGCTGCTGCTCCTGCTGACGCTCGACTTCGCTGAGTGTATTGGCGGCGGCACGCGAGTCATCCTGGCGAGTGCGTAGCTGTTCCTGCGCGGCGGCGACGTCGGCGGCTGCGGAGGCCAACACTTCGCGGTTCTGCCCAAGTTCACCTTCGAGACGTGCCAACTGCTCACCGGTCTGGGAGATTTCGGCTTCGGCTCCAGCCGAGCGCGCCACGAGTTCCGCACAACGTTCATCATTATTTCGGCGGCGCGCGGTCGCACGATCCATCTCGAGATTGATTTGGTTCAGGCGCTCGCGAGTTTGACGGGCTTCGGATTCAACCGCGTAACCGCGCTGCGTGCGCTCGCCATGCTCGTTATCGAGCACTTGCACGGCGTCGCCCTTGATGTGCAGTTCTTCGGCGAGTGCCGTGATCTGTGCCTCGAGGTCAGCGGCCTGAGTCTGCAACTCGTGGAAGCGGCTGGCGAGGACGACGCGGAGTTTCGCGCGCATCTCGTCGCGAAGCTTTGCGTAGCGTTCGGCCTTGGCGGCCTGTCGCTTCAGCGAATTCATCTGCCGCGTGACTTCGTCAAAGATGTCGTTGACGCGGTTGAGATTCAGCTTGGCGTCTTCGAGACGGGCTTCGGCGAGGCGCTTGCGCGTCTTGAACTTGGTGATGCCGGCGGCCTCTTCAATGATGGAGCGGCGATCGGTCGGCTTGCTGCTGAGGATCTGGCCAATGCGTCCCTGTTCGATGATGGCGTAGGACTCAGGCCCAAGGCCCGTGCCCATGAAGATGTCGTGCACGTCGCGCAGACGACAGAGCTTGCCATTCAGCAGATACTCACTTTCGCCGGAGCGGAAGAGGCGGCGGGTGACAACGATTTCGCCTTTACCGAATTTCTGCGTGTTGAACTTGCGGCGGCGGATTTTCAGTACAACCTGCGGCCCGCCTTGGATGGCGGCCTGTGCGACCGGGGCAGGCTCGTTCGGAGAAACCTCAGTTGGAGCAGTGTCCGGCATCACTTCAGCGGGAGTGGCGGTTACATTTTCGGCGGCGGGAGCAGATCCGTCCGGCGCGACAGCGCCTTCAGCACTAGCCTGCTGCGAAGTGGCGGGTTGATGTACCTCGACCTCCTCGCGCTGCCCGGGACGGACCTCTTCGGTGTATTGATCAACTTCTTCGGCGCGAGAGGAGCGCAGGGACGCCTCGTCCCAGTCGTCCTCTTCCGGCATCTCGTTCTGGATATCGATCTCGGGTTCGGTGACGGTGCCTTCGTAGACCTCGGGATCGATGAGGTGCAGGGTGACCTCGGCCATGCCCGTCGGCTTACGGTCGCGCGTGCCAGCGAAGATGACGTCCTCCATGCGAGCGCCGCGCAGCGACTTTGCCGACTGCTCGCCCAGTACCCAAGAGATGGCGTCCGAGATGTTCGACTTGCCGCAACCGTTGGGACCGACGATGGCAGTGATGCCGTCGCCGGGGAACTTGAGTTCCGTACGGTCGCAGAACGATTTGAAGCCCAGGATCTGGAGCTTTTTAAGTTTTAGCAACTTCCCACTCCTTGCGTGCTCGCGCTGCCATCCTCAACTTGGATGGCTGTGGCCCGCTTCGGTCCGCGGTTCTGGCGAACCAATTTGGGTAAGTCCTTACAGGCCCATCTGTTCGAGCTAGCTCCGGGGCCCTGAAACACGTCGCGAACGGTGGCTGGTATTCCGGCTTTTAGGGGTGCGCAACCACGCCCTTCGGCCTTTCCGCCGCGCAAGTTGAGCTAACTTTATCCAGCGTTCCTGCCAAGGTCAAGCAGGAATACACGACATATGGTGTATCCCTGTTGAAAACCCCATCTTATTGCACCAGAGTTGCAGCAACTGCGCAATTCTGAAGGTTTCTATAGACCTCTGATGAGGAAGGAGACCAGCTTCCGGACGGGAAGAAAACGTCTCAAACGGCCAAGTTCACTGCGGAAAAATGGTCAGGCGCAATCCTGTCGTCCAGTGAGGCCACTGCAAAAGGAAGGGAGATACCGCTAGAGCTAGCTTAGAGGCTAGCGCGATTTACGAGCAGTTGCAAGGGCGGCCAGTGTCTTCGGAGGTGCATACGACGAACCGCGCATCGATGGCCCCACCCCTACTTTCGCGATCTATTGTCTTGATAGATTTACGGAAATTTTCCCGGTAAATCTATGACTCTTAATGGCTTAACTCTGAGAATATGGGGTTGACAATCAAGCCGGCGAAGTTCGAGTCGAATGACTGGAGTTCACTGTGGGGTTTGGCGCACTTTGCGGGACACGTGCTCGAGTCATCTGTGCGGGCCACCCTCAACAACATTTCTGTGAATCCGGAAGGTGTGGTGCTCATCCAATCGGCATTCCGGCCTGTGCCGGATTACATCGCATGTCACCTTGCTGCCAGAGCTGTCGGATTACTGTCTGCACTTGTTGCGGGCAAATCCGCTCTGGCGTGAGGGTCGTGAAGTAGCTATTTAGCAATCGCGATTTCCCAATAACCCACTCGCCGGAGACGCTGGCGGGTGGGTTTTTCTTTTGGTCAAAGGAGATTCAGCATGAGCAAGATTCTTGAGCAAGTAATCGCAGCTAACCAGAAGTACAGTGCGGAGTTTGGGGACAAGGGCAAACTTGCAATTCCCCCGGCGCGGCATTTTGGAATTCTCACTTGCATGGACGCCCGGCTCGATCCGGCGAAATTTGCCGGTTTGGCGGAAGGCGACGCACACGTGGTGCGCAATGCAGGAGGGCGCGCCAGCGATGATGCGATTCGATCAATCGTGATCAGCTACAAACTGCTAGGCACACGCGAATGGTTCGTGGTTCACCACACGGAATGCGGGATGCTGTTCTTCACGAATGAGAAGATACGGCAATTGCTGGCGAACAGCCTGGAGACGGCCAAACTCACGGAGCACGGTTTTACAGACGTAGGCAGCGGGCCGGGATCACGCGAAGGCGAATTCATTGAGTGGCTCCCGATCTCGAATCAGGAGCAGAGCGTTCGCGACGACGTGCAGCGGATTCGTGAACATCCGCTGATTCCTGCGAGCATCAGCATTTACGGCTATATCTATGACGTTAAGAGCGGAAAACTGATTGAGGTGCCGCAGGCTGCGAGCCTGGGGAAGGCTGCGTAAGTTCGTGTGCGGGAGACGCATCCCAGTTGGCTCGTAGACTACTCGGGCGTACCCACATCTGCGTCAAGGCAGATGTGGGTTTCCATTCTGCCTAGTCCCAGTGTTTCATGCTCGGCCAAATCTTCTGCAGGTTCCATTTGAATCCGCGGCAGTGATAAATCGGAAGCCATTCATCCGGTCGCGAAAGTGGATCCTTGGTATTGCCCACGATGGAGTAGCTCGTGCATTTCGTTTGCATGTTGCGCTCGTCATCGTCGCCCAAGACGATGATGCTTTCCCCCGTGTAGTTGCGTGGACCCCAGATCCAGTAGTTCTGGTGATTGCCGATGGCCTTGGGAAGGCCGTACTTGGGGCCAAAGAAATCAATTGCGCTGGCGTCGCCGTAGTTGTTGGCGAAGATGGCGGTCTTGCGCTGCTCCTCTGGGGAGAGAGTGTGATAGTAGGCGGCTACGCGCTGAGCAATTTCCTCCCAGCCAAACATATCAGCGTAAATCTGCGGTAATACGCCCTGCGGCTGATTCTCGAATTTCTGCTGCCGGATTCCCAGCTTATGCTCATATGCGAGGAAGACGGGAACAGGCAGAATGGGCAGAACCGTGGGGGCGAATATACCGCTCACCACTGCGATTCCAGCTGCCAGAAGAGGTTTCGTCCAAGCCCATTTGTTATTCCTTGTCCAGGCTTCAATTGCGACAGCGCCGGCGGCAAACATGATTGGATAGACTGGCGCGAGGTAATACATTTTGCCGTGCAGAACCATCATTTCTGCCAGGAAGACAAGATAAGCGAATCCCAATACGCGATACGGACGTCCTTGCTTGACGAAAAAGAACAGCACGCCAAGAACAACGAGGACGGCGGCGACGTAGCCAAGCATCTCCGACTGTGCTTTGAGGAAGGCAAGAGGTGGGAGGTTGATGTCGCGATGATGCTCGCGGATATTGTGCATCAATTGCAGAAAGGGGAACTGATGACGCCATTGCCAGAGGAAGTTGGGCAGCACCATCAGGGCCGCGATTGCGCCGCCAAGCCAAAACCAGGCGCTCAATAGAGACTTTCGAAGTGGGGTGAGGACGATGCCGACCAATAATCCCGAAACCCAGAATACGATCCCGTACTTGTTCAAGATCGTAATCCCGAGAAGAACGCCTGCTGCGACCCAAAGACGCTGCTCGCCCGTCTTCACGATTCGGACGACCACGCAGGCGATTGCTGTCCAGAGCAGGGGATCAAACGCGTTCATCGTGAACAGATGAGTCAGACCGAGCAGGATCGGCGCCATGAGCGTCGCAAGAGAGGCCAGGAACATGGCCCAACGTCGCCCGCCGAGTTCTCGAGCCAAGAGACCAGAGAGAATTACAGTAGCAGTGCCGGATAGTGCCGGGAGCAATCTGAGCGCCCACAGTGAAGTTCCAATGGAGTGCCGGAGCAGCCACACGGTCCAGGCGATCAACGGCGGCTGATCGACGTAACCCCAGGCAGGGTGCTCACCGCAAGCGAGGTAATAGAGTTCATCACGGAAATAGCCATAGTTGGGCCCGGCAATCAAATACAGGATAATTCGAACGAGCGCGACGTAGAGGATGATGGCGGTTCCACTGGTGAAGGGAGAAGTAGTATCCGATTTTGTGAGAACTACAGGTTCGGAGACGCTGGCCATGATCGTAGTACGAATTCTCCGCCAAAAGGTTCCAAGGCAAATGTTGAAGAGTTTAAACGGTTTCGGCACGCGTACCCTGAACACTGTATTGACGTTGAAAGAGCAGAGCCGTTAACTTCAGAGCAGGCCACGAACGTGTCGGCTAATGTGGATTTGGAGTCCGAATGAAGCTACGTCTGCCCTCGGTGTTGACACTGATCGTAGTGGCCGTGGCTTTTCTCGCACTGGGCGCGTCATTTTACCTACGGCATTCGGCGGACCGTAAATTTTCCGAGCAAGCGCAAATTGCGGCTCAGACCATGCCGCAAGCGGCTGTCGAGCGCGAAGTTACATCCGACCTGGTCGTCACGAGCGGAAGCAGCTTTGACGAACTTCTCCGCGGGCTCGATCTTTCCGACAGCGACGTAGGCGCAATCATTCAGGCGGCCAAACCGGTATTCAATTTCCGGCGGTTACGCGAGGGCAATCGCATCACGGTAACGCGCTCGCCCAAGGGCGATGTGGAGTCGATGATTTGCGAGGTTGACCGCGACCACGAACTGTCGATTTCGCGCGAGATTGATGGGACGTACAAGGCCGAACTGAACGAATTGCCGAGCACTACGAAGGTCGAGGCAATCGCCGGGAGATTGGACTCTTCGCTGTTTGAGAGCATCGCGGAGATCGGTGAGCAACCGGAACTGGCGGTGCGGCTGGCCGAGATTTTTACGTACGACCTGGATTTCTACACCGACCCGCGGCCGGGAGATACATTTCGGGTCGTGCTGGAGCGCCGGGAATATCAGAATGGGAAGCCTTCTGCGTACGGCCGCATTCTGATGGCGGAATATGACAATGCGGGACATAGGTACCGGGCGGTACTGTTCCACGATCCCAATGGCGAGCCTGGGTATTATTCCGATACTGGCCAGTCGTTGCAGAAGGCGTTTCTGCGGTCACCTCTGAAGTTCGCGGCGCGTGTCAGTTCCCACTTTAGCTATAGCCGGTATCATCCCATCTTGAAGATTTATCGACCCCACCTTGGGACCGATTACGCGGCGCCGGTGGGAACGCCGGTGCAGGCGGTCGCGAGCGGCAGCATCATAGCTTCGACGTACCAGGGAGGCGGCGGAAACTACGTCGAGATCCGTCACGCGAACGGTTACGTCAGCTACTACATGCACCTGTCGCGGAGGCTAGTTCGTGCGGGGCAGAAAGTGCGCCAGGGACAGCGAATCGGGTTGGTCGGAGCGACCGGACTCGCTACGGGGCCCCACCTCGATTTCCGCCTTCGTCGCTACGGAAAATTCGTGAACTTCGAGCGCATGCACCTGCCGCCGGCCTTCCCGGTCGCGAAGAAGGACTTGCCAGAGTTCAAAGAAGTGCGCGACAAGTGGATGCCGCTTCTGGAAGCTGCACAACCTCCTGCGCAGCACCCCCAAGTTGCTACAACTACCGCCGCAGCCGGGACAAAGTAACTGCTCAGCGCTAATCCCGGCGGGAGCGCTACATCTGCTAAGTTAAAGATGTCGCCCAGCGTGAGGCGCCACTGCCTCAGGTCCGGTTGTTTTCGTAGTGTCCCGAGCGGCGATCTTTAATCTTTTGGAATTACCCGCAAGCTTCGGATATCGCCGTAAACTGGCTTCGATTATCGTTGCCTCATGATGCAGAGAGAAGAAACTCGCTGGAAGGCCGTGCAGGAACGCGACAAGCGCAGCGACGGCAGCTTTGTCTATGGCGTACTGACGACCGGAGTCTATTGCCGACCATCGTGCAGTTCGCGCCAACCGCTTCGAGAGAACGTTCGGTTCTTCGCGAGCGGGGAAGATGCTAAAAGGGCGGGACTACGCGCTTGCCGCAAGTGCCGTCCCGATCAACCCCGCGAACAGGGTCTTGTTCATCGTGCCTCGGAATACATTCGCGAGCACCTGGATGCCAAGCTGGATCTTGCGCGGGTCGCGAAAGCTGTGGGCGTGAGTCCATTTGCACTGCATCGCCGATTCAAGTCCGAATTGGGCATTTCGCCCCGGCAGTTCGTCGAGAGCTGCCGTCTTGGAACATTAAAGAGCGGCTTGAAGAAGGGAGCCAATGTGACGAGAGCGATGATGGATGCAGGTTATAGCTCAACCAGTCGGCTATATGAACAGGCGCAACCCAGACTGGGCATGGCCCCGCGCCAATATGCCGCCGGAGCCGAAGGCCTGACGATTAACTATTCGATGGTAAATACCGAATTGGGAGAGGTCGTCGTCGCTTCAACCGAGAAGGGGATCTGCTGCGTACAGTTCCTGGATGGAAGTAAGCCCGAGACAGCGCTTGCAGCGGAATTCCCCCGCGCGATGCTGGTCCGCGAGGACCGACCCCCGAAGGAAATTACCGAGGCCATCCGTGGACTGGCGTCGGGGAGCCCGTTGCGCGTTTCACTTCCGATCGATCTTCGTGGAACGTTGTTCCAGCAACGGGTTTGGCAGGAGCTTCGCAAGATTCCTGCCGGAACGACTCGGAGTTATGCGGAGGTTGCGGAGGCATTGGGGCGTCCCACGGCGAGTCGCGCTGTGGCGCGCGCGTGCGCAACCAACCACGTCGCCATGCTCGTACCGTGTCATCGCGTGGTTCGCGGAGACGGGAATCTCTCGGGATATAGATGGGGTGCGGAAAGAAAAAGGGAGCTGCTGGAAGCAGAAAGAACAAAAGCAGAGAGCACCGAGTAACGACTACCGAATTCAACAGACCCACATCTGCGAAAATGCGCAGATGTGGCGCACCAATCCCAATTCTTTTCTGATCTACGATTCTTTTTTCTTGAAGCGCCTGAGCAGGGATGTGGGATGGATGCCGAGGATCCTGGCGGTGAGGCTCTTGTTGTTGCCGGTTGCGGCGAGAACCTGTTCGATGTAGTCGTCCTCGAGTTCGCGTAGTGTGACGAACTTGCTGAGGTCCGGCGGGAGCGCACTGGATTGCGCGATCATGACGTCCACAGGAGAGGCCGTCGCACGAATCTCTTCCGGAAGGTCGTCGGCGTCCAGAACGCCTTCGGTTGAGAGGATCATGCTGTGTTCAATGGCATTCTTCAACTCACGGATGTTTCCGGGCCACGGATACTGGCGAAGAAGATGGGCGGCGGCAGGGGTGAATCCCGTGAATTTCTTGCCCAACTCGCGGTTGAAGTGCTCCATCATCTCCAGTGCGAGCGACAGAATGTCTTCTTTGCGGCGGCGCAGCGGAGGAATCGAGAGCGGGACCACGTTCAGCCTGTAGAAGAGATCTTCCCGGAACTGCCCGGCGCTGATGGCTTCCTTCAGGTTCACATTGGTTGCGGCGATCAGGCGCACGTCGACGTTAATGGATTGTGTCCCGCCCAGGCGCCAGAATGTGCCGTCTTCCAGTACCTGCAAAACTTTCGCCTGCACGCTCGGGGACATGTTTCCGATCTCGTCAAGAAAAACCGTGCCACCATGCGCGCGCTCGAGCAGGCCTTTCTTGCGGTGACGAGCGTCGGTGAAGGCGCCAGCCTCAAAGCCAAACAATTCGCTTTCCAACAGCGTGTCCGGCAAGGTCGCGCAATTCAGTTCCAGCAGCGGCATTGAGGCGCGCGGACTGGCATAGTGGATGGCGCGTGCGAGGACGCCTTTGCCGGTTCCGCTTTCGCCCTGGATCAGGATGGTGGTGTGGTCTGAGTCGGCGGCTTTGCGCGCCCGTTCCAGCGTCTCGCTGGTGTCGCCGTTTTGGGTCGAAATTCGTCCAAAATTGTAAGCACCCTTCGCGGTCTCGACGGTCTCATTTACGCGGACCCGCAGCGCGAGTACTTCCGTCGCCCGTTTTATAGTGCCGAGGAGATCTGCCATCCGAAATGGTTTTCCGAGGTAATGGAAGGCGCCAAGTTCCATGGCCTCGACGGCCTGATCGATCACGGGATGCGCGCTCATCATGATGACGACCGCTGCCGAGTTTGCCCCCTTGATCTCGCGCAGGAGTTCTATGCCATTCATTCCCGGAAGGATGACGTCTACGAGTGCGATGTCGGGGTTATGTTGGGTGAAGAGTTGAACGGCGTCCTCGCCGGATGCAGCAGTGAGGACTTCGAAGCCCTCCTGGCGCAGGCCATTGGAGATGGTGCGCAGGATAAGCTCTTCGTCATCAACGATCAGGACCGTATACGGCATACGGCTCGAATCTGCAAGTCGGACCGAGACTTGGGAAGAGACAGCCACTCATTAAACATGAATCCGCCCGTCCGTCTGTGCAGTGACCCCTATCACGTGCGTACGTGTGCCAGATAACAGCACCATGGGTGATGTGACTGTCTACTAGATTGAGGTGCTGCAGCGGACGGTCGCCTTATTTTGTCGGGTGCTGCAATTTGCAGTGGTGCGGCTTGCCGACAGTGCTGCAAAGTGCAGCGCTGGATCAATCGGCTGCCGGTAAGACATTGTTAAACAAGGAACACGACTCGCGGCGAGATTTGTCCCTTACGTGCATAGGTATAGGAACGAAGCCGGAGAAGTATGTCCGGCCATTAACGAACCAAGGGACGAAGGAGAAGCCGCGATGAGAGGTGTACAGATAAAGTTCTGCCTGCAATGTGGTAGCGAGGGCGTGGTGACGAGAGAGGTCACACCGAATCACGTGATCGAGTTGTACTGCCCACATTGTGGAGTTCTGGCGGAGTTGCTTTGGGGGGATCGGACGATGATTGGCACGAACGCCGAGCACGATCCCGACAGCGACTCGGAAGCCTGGTAGAACCTCGCGACAGCACCGCCATTTTGAAAATTCATATCGCCGATTCATATGCCAGGAGGGCCAAATGGCCGTCATAAAACAGCAGGCTCTTGATTATCACCATGGGAATCGTCCGGGGAAGATTGAAGTTCGCCCGTCGAAGCCCTGCCAGACTCAGCATGATTTGAGCATGGCGTATACACCGGGTGTGGCGGTTCCGTGTCTCGAAATCGCCGACAATCCACATGATGCATTCAAATACACGGCGAAAGGCAATCTCGTCGCCGTGGTCAGCAACGGGACCGCAGTGCTCGGGTTGGGGGATATTGGTGCGCTTGCGGGTAAACCCGTCATGGAGGGCAAGGGTGTCCTCTTCAAGAGATTCGCCGATGTCGATGTGTTCGATCTCGAAGTAAACACGCACGATCCGGACGAAATCATCAAGCTCTGCCAATTGCTGGAGCCGACATTTGGCGGGATCAATCTCGAAGACATCAAGGCTCCGGAATGCTTCTACATCGAAGAGACATTAAAGAAGACGATGAAGATCCCGGTCTTCCACGACGACCAGCACGGGACCGCAATCATTTCCGGAGCAGCGCTGCTGAATGCAGTAGAGCTCGCCGGAAAAGACATTTCGAAGATCAAGCTCGTCGTGAATGGAGCGGGCGCCGCCGGCATTGCGTGTTCTGAACACTACGTACGGCTTGGCGTGAAGCGCGAAAACATCATCCTGTGCGATACAAAGGGAGTCGTTTACAAGGGCCGCACGAGCGGGATGAATCCATACAAGGAGCGTTTTGTCGTCGATACGAAACTCCGCACGTTGGAAGAAGCAATGGTAGGCGCGGACGTTTTCGTGGGACTCTCGGTCAAGGGAGCGGTTACGCCGGATATGGTGCGCTCGATGGCACCGAAGCCGATCGTATTCGCGATGGCTAATCCAGATCCAGAAATCGATTACGACACCGCCAGGGCCTGCCGCGAAGACTTGCTCATGGCCACTGGGCGTTCCGATTATCCCAACCAGGTGAACAATGTTCTCGGCTTCCCATTCATTTTCCGCGGTGCGCTCGATGTCCGCGCAACGGCCATCAACGAAGAAATGAAGCTGGCAGCGACTCGCGCGCTGGCGGCCCTGGCGAAAGAGGATGTGCCGGAGTCCGTATGCCGGGCGTATGGAGTCGACTCGCTGAGGTTTGGTCCTGAGTACCTGATTCCGAAGCCATTTGACTCCCGCGTCCTGATTTGGGAAGCCGCTGCAGTTGCAGAAGCAGCAATGCGCACGGGCGTGGCACAGGAACCAATCGATATCAACGAGTATCGTGAGCAACTCGAACGAAGGCTCGGCAAGGCGCATGAAGTTTCGCGCATGATGATCCAGAAGGCACAGCATCACCCGAAGACGGTGGTATTCCCTGAGGGAGAAAACGATAAGATCCTGCGGGCGTGCCATTACCTCTCCGAGGAAAAGATCGCGTCGCCGATCCTGATCGGGAATCGTTCCATTATCGACGCGAAGGCTGCCGAACTTGGGCTGGATCTCGGCGGAATGCGCATTGTAGACCCGAACACTTCGTCATTGAGGGACGCCTATAGTCGCGAGCTATTCCAACTCCGGCAGCGTCGAGGCGTGACTCTGAGCGAGGCGACTACCCTTATCAACAATCCCAACGTTTTCGGTTCGATGATGGTACACATGGGAGATGCCGACGCGCTCGTTTCCGGCGAGACGCAGCACTTCCCGGACGTCATCCGCCCAGCGTTGCAGATTGTGCGGATGAGGGAAGGCCTGCATAAGGTATCCGGCTGTTATGGAATGATCACCCAAGCTGGAGATCTCTATTTCCTCGCAGACGCCACTGTCAACATCGAACCCACGGCGGAAGACCTGGTGGAAATAGCGCTTTGCACCGCGGAAATGGCCCGGCACTTCGACGTTGTACCGCGAGTCGCAATGCTTTCATTCTCGACTTTCGGGAGCACGAGCCATCCACTCGCGGAGAAGGTACGCAAGGCCGTCACCCTGCTGCACAAAGCGGATCCAACGCTGATAGTGGATGGGGAGATTATGGCGGACGCTGCTCTGTCACCGGAGATGTTGGAGCAAGACTACCCGTTCAGCTCACTGAAGGGCGGTGCAAACGTGCTGATCTTCCCAGACCTGGAGTCGGCCAACATCGCCGCCAAGCTGCTGCCGAAATTGGGCGGCACACGGTCCCTGGGCCCGATCCTGATGGGCATGCAGCGGCCAGTGCAGTTGCTGGCGCGCGGTGCCGAGGTCGAGGACATCGTCAACGCGGCAGCCCTTGCAGTCGTTGAGGCAGCCGAGATGGAACACAAGCCGGTGCGTTCGGAAGCGCTGGCCGCACAAGGCGGTTGCTAACTGCTGGCGAACCTGCTCGGTCGCCAGCAACGGATAAAACGGCTCGGACTTCAATCGGTGAAGTCCGAGTCTTTTTATTTGAAGGGGGCAGCCGAGACGCGGGTTCGGCGCACTGGGATGAAACTGAAAGAACACCTACTTTGCCAGTTCATCACAGCAGAATCTTCTGAGAAGTGGTAAAGGGTATCGAGAGCAGCGGCGGGATTGCTGCCATGTAGTCGGTGTGCCTTCAGTGCTAGGCTAGATTATAGGGGGCCTCCTTTGCTGACCAATAAAATAGGCCGAAGTTCCAGGTTTTTACTCGGCACCATCGTCCTCATATTCATATCTTTTCCTGCCGAGGTTAATTCACAGTCAAAGACAGGCACATTGCACGGCGTCGTGCAGGATTCGCAAGGTCGTGCAGTTGAAGGTGCCAATGTCGCAATCGCGAAATCGGGAGTCACGGCTGTTACGAATGAAACGGGTGCGTTCACGATTCATGCTGCGCCAGTTGGAACAGCGCAACTGACGGTTGTTGCACCGGGATTCTACCCGCAGACGCTGACAATCGATTTCTCCAAGACGAGCGAACTCAACCTGACCTTGGCGCGGACCGTGCTGGTGCAGGAGGAGATTTCAGTCGACGCGCCCCGGCTTGAGTTGCCGCTGTCGGAGACTCCGGCAGCCACCGGAGTCGTGGGACCCGAAACGTTGCGTGCCCTCCCGCGATCGGTTGCTGCGGAAGAAGTCCTGGCTGCCGTCCCCGGCGTGAAGGTGGATAACCAGGCGAACCAGGAGCGCGTGCATGTCTCAATGCGGGGACAGGGGATTCTGAGCGAGCGCGGAATACGCGGCATTGAGGTTCTGCTGGATGGCATTCCATTGAACGATCCGACAGGGTTCGCGCCTGATCTGTTTGATGTGGATTGGGGGGGCGTCTCCGAAGTCGATGTCGTGCGCGGCCCAGTGGGGTTTCTTTATGGCGGAGGATCTTCGGGCGGCGTTATCGATATTTCGACTCGCAACGCGGGAGACGATCCGCACGGAGAACTCTCGGCGCTCGGCGGTTCGAACGGCTTTTATAAGGGGCGGACAGAATACTCACAGCGGTTCGGAGAAACATCGCTATTTCTATCGGCGGCACGCGCGGCAGGAGATGGCTACAGGGTTCACACGCGTTTCTATGGGAACAATCTCTACGGCAAGCTGACCTTCAAGTTTGGACGCAGTCTGCAACTGAATTTGATCGGTTCCGGTACTGGGTATTTCAATCAGAATCCGGAAGGCTTGAACCTTCAGCAAGTCGAGCAAGATCCGCGCCAGCCCAACCCCGATGCGCTGACTTTCAACGAATACCAGAAGACGAAGCGCGGCACGGGTGCACTCACCGGACAGTGGACGTTCGCTGAAAACCAGAAGATCTCGTTCTCGTCGTATGGGCGTTACACGCACTATGATGAGTCGGTGCCGTCGTCGGTGGATCACCAGGATATCGGTTCGCCAGGTGGTTCGGCGCAATACGACGCAGATCTTGGCAGCGGAAGTGTGAGACACCATCTCAGCGTCGGCTTCGATCTTGATGCACAGATGGCAGACGATTTTCGCCACCCGAATCTTGGCGGCGGGCTGCAGAGCTCCGACCTGCTCGCAAACCAGCACATAACGGAACGACGAATTGCAGGCTTCGTGACCGAGAGGATGATGATCGGCGGGAAGTGGTCGATTCTGGCGAGCGCCCGCAAAGATCACATCAGCAATGAATTGAAAGATTACCTGCAAGCCAATGGACTCGATCTATCCGGGCAGCGGACGTTTGACCGGGCGACGGGGCGTATTGGCGTGACGTTCAATCCTCGCAGGGATACTGGGTTCTATGCATCGTGGGGGCAGGGATTTTTGCCGCCAGCGACGGAAGAGTTGTACGCCAATCCCGATGCGCTTGGCGGGTTCAATACCCACCTGGTGCCGGCGACGTCTTGGGGAGTGGAGGGTGGAATACGGGGACACATTCGCGATCGCTTGTTCTACGATGCGGCGGTATTTCATTTGGACACGAAGAACGATTTCGAGCGCTATAGGATTTCCAGTCGTCCGCTGGAGACGTTCTACGGGAATGCAGGAGAGACCAGTCGCTACGGGCTGGAAACCGAAATGCGATGGATTCCGACGCATCTCGTAACGCTTTCCGGGGCCTACACTTACTCACATTTTGTTTACAAGCAATACGTAAGCCAAAACTATCCCGGAAACCTCGTTGGGCACTGGCTGCCGAACTCGCCGAATCAGCAGCTCTACTTCGATGCGACTTTCAACCTGCCTCATGACCTGACGTTGAGCGCGGGAACGCAGGCGTATTCGCGGGCATTCATCGATCCAACGAACCAGGCCTATATCGATGGCTACGGACTGCTGAATGCGCGAGCATCAAAGCAATGGCACTGCGGCAAACTGAGTTGCACATTGTTTGTATCGGGCAGGAACCTGACGGCGACCAACTACATTGCGTTTACCGAGCCCGATCCCGATGGGAATTCTTATCAGCCGGGGCCGCTGAGAGAAGTTTTCGGCGGGTTGAGATTGTCGTTCTGAGGTAAGCAGGGAATTCGGCCAGGCTCAGCGACAGAACTGCCGAGCGAACGCCGCAGCTGTCCGGCAGTGGCGGTATTGTTCACATAGGCCTGATCGAAGCCGTCCAAGCGGCCATCATTGAGTGCGTCGGTAAACTCGCGCTCGGCGGCTATCCAGTCCGCCTCTGGGTCGCCTTCAGGGCGGCCGCGCATCTCCCAGAGAATGTATGCGAGTTTCTGGATGGCTTGATGACAGGGCCTGATCGCCACGGTGCACCCGGAAGTCCGGATTGGACTAGCGCTTGTCCTTAAGGAACGTACCCTGCTGCAATTCGGTAAACGCTTGGCGGAGTTGTTCCTGTGTGTTCATCACGATTGGACCGTACCATGCGACCGGCTCCTCCAGCGGTTTTCCTGAGACGAGGAGGAAACGAATACCGTCGTCCGAGGCTTGCACTGTGACCTCATCGCCGCAATCGAAGAGGATCAACGAACGGTTGTCAGCCTCGACGGGTGGGTTCGTGTCGAGCCACTTCACCGTTTCAGTGGGCACAGCCAAGGGGTCTGACGCGTTGCAGAATTTTCCACTCCCGCCGAAGACATAGGCAAAGGCATGACGAGTCGTTTCGACGGGCAGGGTTTTTCTCTTGCCCGGCGAGACCGAAACATCCAAATAGATCGGATCTGCGGCAACGCCGTCCACCGGACCTTTCTTTCCCCAGAACTCTCCGCACACGACGCGCACATGCGTGCCGTCGTCATCTGTGACGGAAGGGATATCGACAGCCTTCACTTCCTGGTAGCGCGGTGAAACCATTTTTTGAGATGCCGGGAGATTTCCCCAGAGTTGAAAGCCGTGCATTCTCCCTGCTGGATCGCCCTTCGGCATTTCCTGGTGAATGATGCCGCTGCCGGCGGTCATCCACTGGACATCGCCCGCCGAGATCACTCCCTTGTTGCCGATGCTGTCACCATGCTCCACGGTCCCCGCGAGAACGTAGGTGATAGTTTCAATTCCACGGTGGGGATGCCAGGGAAAACCAGCCAAATAGTCCTCGGGAACATCGTTGCGAAAGTCGTCGAGCAGAAGAAAAGGGTCAAAGTCTTTAGTGTTGCCGAAGCCGAATGCGCGACGTAGATGGACACCCGCACCTTCCAGGGTTGGCTTGGATTTGATGAGACGTCGGACGGGTCGGATGGACATGGTCGAACTCCTGAGTATTCTCTTTAAAGCTCCGCGAGAACGCGATGCACCAGGTGAACTGAGATAGCGCCTTCGCCGACGGCTGAGGCGACGCGCTTGACGCTTCCGGAGCGAACGTCACCGACGGCGAAGACGCCGGGAAGGCTGGTTTCGAGCATTAGCGGAGTGCGCGTCAGAGTCCAACCGGGTGCGGGCGCCCCTCTCAATGTGTCGAGGTCGCGCCCGGTAAGAATGAATCCCTTGTCGTCGAGCGCCAGGCAGCCGCGCAGCCACTCGGTTCGCGGTGACGCTCCAGCCATGATGAAGACATGGCGAATCGGATGCGTCGAGGTCTCGCGGGTAGTCTTGTCGATCCAGGACACAGATTCGAGATGACCGACGCCCTGGATGTCGGCGATTTCAGTGTTGTAATGAATCTCGATGTGAGGGTTTTCCGCGATCCGCTGGATGAGGTAACGCGACATGGTGTCGGCGAGGCCCCCGGAGCGCACGAGCATGTAGACCTTGCGCACGGTCTGCGAAAGGAATACCGCAGCCTGTCCGGCGGAGTTACCGCCTCCGACAACGATGACGTCTTCGCCTTCGCACAGCTGCGATTCCATGAAGGTCGCTCCGTAATAAACGCCCTGGCCTTCAAATTTGCGAAGGTTTTGCAGGTTCGGTTTCTTGTACTGCGCTCCGGTGGCGATCACGATGCTGCGGGCGGAAAGAACGCGGCCGTCGTCAAGAAAAACCTTGTAGGGATTTCGTTCGCAATCGAGTTTCACGATGCTGTGGGCGACCATCATTTTGGCGCCGAACTTCTGTGCCTGGTGCGTAGCTCGTGACGCCAGCTCCTGGCCAGAAACGCCAGTAGGGAAACCGAGATAGTTTTCGATTTTGGAGCTTGATCCCGCCTGGCCTCCAGGCGCTTCCGTTTCAACCAGCAAAACATCAAGGCCTTCAGAGGCGGCATAGACAGCGGCGGCGAGGCCCGCAGGCCCGGCTCCAACGATAACAAGGTCCTGTGCTTGTCCGCTATCGACGTGCTGGTTCATGCCGAGACACTCGGCAAGGCATTGCGTGGACGGATTGCGGAGCACTGTCTGTCCGTTGCAGATGACGACCGGGATCTCGTCGAGCCTGACTTCGAACCGGTCAAGAAGTTCCTGAGACATCTTATCGGTATCGAGGTCGACGTAATGATGAGGATATCCGTTACGGCTGAGAAACTCGCGGAGACGAAGGGTGTGCGCCGAGTGGCGCGAGCCGAGAATTATCACATTGCCGAGGTCGTTTGTGATGAGCGCCAACCGTCGCAAAATGAACGCCCGCATCATGATTTCGCTCAACTCGGCATCGCGGGCAACCAGCGATCGAAGTCCCTCGGGACTGAGTTCGAGGAAATCGCCCGGCTCGGTGATGCGTCCAAGAACGAGTGAAGGCTGGCCGGAAATCATGTTCACCTCGCCGGTAAATTCTCCAGCGTTGTGTTGCACGATCAGCCGGTCGCCTTGGTAGCACGGCTGCACAATTTCCATGCTGCCGGAGAGTAGAACGAAGAATGGTACGCGGGTCTCTCCGGGACGAAACAAGACATCGCCAGGTGCTACCTTTCGCTGCTTTGCGATTGGGCGGATACGACCGATCTGGGCTTCGGTCAAAGCAGGAAACATCTGCGTGCGAGCATCGAGCGCGCTGGGTACGGGAAAGGAAGACATCATGCCACCTTCGCGAAGTTACGAATACTAGATGAAGGACGAGAGGCTTTGGCTTCAAAGGAGAACTCCTGTCCTGAGGGAAAGCCGCTTTGCGCTCGACGCCACCATGTGTGCAGGCGCCAAGTCCATCAGCCACAATCGAGCGCCCGCATCGCGAGCAGAAACAGGGCGAAGGGGGCGGTGGAAAATCGCACAGCGGTCAGCGACAGGACTGTAGCCTGACTTCGCCGATTTCCGGTACCCAGTTGATTTTTCGGCCAAAGCAGATTGCAGTTTCCAAAGAAGAAGCCCCACCCTGGCAACTGAGGCCAGGATGGGGCACCTACTTTCAACGAAACTGCTCGGTTTAGTACATGTCGCCCATGCCGCCGCCGTGTCCGCCGGGCATTGCCGGAGCTTTCTTTTCTTCCGGCAGTTCGGCGACCAGTGCTTCGGTCGTCAGCATCAGTGCGGCGATAGAGCCCGCATTCTGCAGCGCGGTGCGGGTAACCTTGGTCGGGTCGATGACGCCGGCCTTCACGAGGTCGGTGAACTCGCCGCTCTGCGCGTTGTAGCCGTAGGAAGGCTCCTTGTGATCGCGGATCTTGCCGATCACGACCGCGCCCTCTTCGCCGGCGTTGCCGACGATCTGGCGCAGAGGCTCTTCCAGAGCGCGCTTCACGATGTTGGCGCCGATGGCCTCGTCACCCTCAAGCTTCAGGGCTTCGACGGCCGAGATGCAACGAACCAGGGCAACGCCGCCGCCCGGAACGATACCTTCCTCGACAGCCGCGCGGGTTGCGTGCATCGCGTCTTCAACGCGCGCCTTCTTTTCCTTCATTTCGGTTTCAGTAGCCGCGCCGACCTTGATTACGGCAACGCCGCCAACGAGCTTCGCCAGACGCTCTTGCAGCTTCTCACGGTCGTAGTCGCTAGTGGTCTTTTCGATCTGGCTGCGAATTTCCTTCACACGGCCTTCGATCTCGGACGACTTGCCCTTTCCCTCGACGATGGTGGTGTTGTCCTTGTCGACGGTCAGCTTCTTGGCCTGGCCGAGGTCGGCCATCTGGACGTTTTCCAGCTTGATGCCGAGGTCTTCGGTGATGGCTTTGCCGCCGGTGAGGATCGCGATGTCCTGCAGCATGGCCTTGCGGCGATCGCCGAAGCCAGGCGCCTTCACGGCGCAAACCTGCAGGGTGCCGCGCAGCTTATTGACGACCAGGGTGGCCAGAGCCTCGCCCTCGACGTCTTCCGCAATGATGAGCAGCGGACGGCCGCTCTTGGCGATCTGCTCGAGCAGCGGGAGCAGGTCCTTCATCGAGCTGATCTTCTTCTCGTGGATGAGGATGATCGCGTTCTCCAGCACAGCTTCCATGCGCTCGGGGTCGGTGACGAAGTACGGCGAGAGATAGCCGCGATCGAACTGCATGCCTTCGACGACTTCGAGCTGCGTCTCCATGGTCTTCGCTTCTTCGACGGTGATGACGCCGTCCTTGCCGACCTTCTTCATGGCTTCGGCAATAATGCGGCCAATGGTCTCATCGTTGTTGGCCGAGATGGTGCCGACCTGGGCGATGAGTTCGTCGCGATCAACTTTCTTGGAGAACTTGTCGAGTGCGCCTGGGATGCGGTTGCCTTCCGCGTCCACAGAGCCTATGACCGCGGCGACGGCCTTCTCGATGCCGCGCTTCAGGGCCATCGGGTTCGCGCCGGCGGCAACGGTCTTCACGCCTTCACGGAAGATGGACTGCGCCAGAACGGTGGCGGTTGTGGTGCCGTCGCCGGCCACGTCGCTGGTCTTGCTGGCGACTTCGCGGACCATTTGGGCTCCCATGTTCTCGAGGGCGTCCTTCAGTTCAATTTCCTTTGCGACGGTAACGCCGTCCTTGGTGATGGTCGGCGAACCGAACTTCTTCTCGATGACAACATTGCGGCCCTTCGGACCGAGTGTCACCTTGACTGCGTCGGCGAGAATGTTGACGCCGCGCAGGATAGCCTGCCGCGACTCTTCGCCATGAACAATCTGCTTAGCCATATCAAAATCTCCTCAAGTTTCAAAATTCGTTGAACAGCAGATCCCTTGCTACGGTCGTGATGACAAAGGGCTGGACATCACGGTGCAGCATCAGAGCGCGAAGCGGATTACGACGCCTTCTTGACGCTCTTGGCGGTTCCGGTCAGGACGCCGAGGACTTCTTCCTCGCGCTTGATCAGGAAATCTTCGCCATCAATCTTGATTTCGGTTCCGGCGTACTTGCCGAACAGGATGCGGTCGCCTGCCTTCACCTGCAGGGGGAACACCTTGCCCTCGTCATTGCTCTTTCCAGGGCCGACGGCGATTACTTCGCCTTCCTGCGGTTTGTCCTTGGCGGTGTCGGGGATGATGATTCCGCCACGGGTGGTTTCGGCCTCCTCAACGCGGCGTACCACGATGCGGTCATGCAGAGGTGTGAGCTTCGTTGACATTCTGCAACTCCTTTCGAAGTGTGTGCTTTGGGTATCTTTGCGGTTTAAATTTGGCCCGCGGGGGCGGGCAGAACTTCGGGGCCGAGCGGTTGTTAGCACTCAGGCTCAGCGAGTGCTAATGTAAATGACTCCAGGTTTAGCTGTCAAGCAGAAGCGATTGAAATTCAATGTAAGTATCTGATTGGCAGAGACTTACTACCAATTACCGTCAGCATTGATATTAGCCGCCTTCGGGGCTGGTCTTCAACCCGGGTATTCAATTTTTCCCAGAAGTAACCGTCGGTGTCATTCGCGAGTACACCTTCGCTGCCGAGCAGCTCGGTGAATGACACTGCTGCTTTCATTGAGGACCATCGAGTCTACTTAGTGGGCAACGTCATTGGTTATGCCATGACTCTTAATGGTCAGGCTGCTGTCATCCGCATCGGTAATTGCAAATGCTTCGCCCGCCCTCCCCAGCGCGTCCGCTCCTGTTCACAATTGCGAAGTTCGTCCGGTACTTATTGCCGCTGATTCTATGCTGTGTTGGATTGCCGCTCACTGCCCAGGTTGCGCAACCGCCTGCAATGATGGGGGAGCTTTCGAAGATTGAAAATCCGCGAACCGGAGAGATTAGTCTGCAGTGGGCGGAAGCGACTTCACAGGCCATTACTCCACCGGCGACACCGATCACCGGGGCCAAACTGAAGAAGCATATCCCCAAGAAGTACGACGTCCACCTGATTGGCGATCGGGGAATAGGGAAAGGAATCAACTTTTACTCGATCCAGAGGGAAGAAGCGCTTGGACGCGAGATGGCGCAGGAAGTGGATCAGAACGCGCGCATCCTGAAGGATCCCGTGATCAACGAATACGTCAATCGGTTGGCACAGAACCTGGTGCGCAACTCCGACGCGGTGGTGCCATTCAAAGTCAAGATAATCGAAGACAATGAGATCAACGCATTTGCGCTGCCGGGTGGCTACTTCTACGTTGATACGGGCCTGATCATGGCGGCGGAATCAGAGTCGGAACTGGCCGGGGTGATGGCACACGAGATCGCGCACGTGGCGGCGCGGCATGCGACGCGCAACATGACGCGAGGCCAGATATGGAATGTCGCTTCGATTCCGTTGATCTTCATTGGCGGTCCGGTGGGGTTCGCGGTGGAAGAGGCGGCGGGGCTCGCGGTTCCGATGGGTTTCCTGAAGTTCAGCCGTGACAACGAGCGCGAGGCCGATTTGCTTGGGATCGAGTACGAGTACAAGGCCGGGTACGATCCAACAAGTTTCGTGAACTTTTTCGAAAAGTTAAAAGCGCAGGAGAAGCACAAGAAGAACTTCATTGCGAAGGCGTTCTCGACACACCCGATGACGGCGGACAGGGTAGAACGCGCACAAAGAGAGATCGCGGAGTACCTGCCGCCGCGGCCGGAATACATTGTCGACACGAGCGAGTTCCAGAACATCAAGGCGCGCCTGGCCTCAATCCTGAATGAGCGCACGCTGCTGAAAAAGAAATCCAATGGCCCAACCCTCCTGAAGTCCGAGCACAAGGGCGGTAGCGATCAGACGAACGTCAGTGGGGCGAAGGACAGCGATCGTCCGATCCTGAGACGTCCAAAGCTTGGCCAGCCCTGATGACAGGGGCAATCCAGCCGCTTACAATAGAATGCGAGGTGGCTTTAGATGAGGAAGACCTCCATTCTTATTGTTGCGGTACTTCTGTTGCTGGGGATTTCCTTCGCGCAGAAGAATAAGAAGAAGAAAGACGAGAGTAACGCCAGCAACTTGAAATTTTCTGTCGTGAAGGCGTCGAATGGTAAGCCGGTGCAGTTTGCGGCGGTGATTCTGCATCCGGTGGACAAAGATGGCAACCAGGAATCAGGGGGAGTGAACCTGAAGACGGATATGGAAGGGAAGACCTCGTTTCCAGGCGTTCCCTATGGGAAGCTGCGTGTGCAGGTGATTGCGCGCGGGTTCCAGACATACGGCCAAGACTTCGACATCAGCCAGCCCTCGCAGGAG
Source organism: Terriglobia bacterium (assembly GCA_032252755.1). NCBI lineage: Bacteria > Pseudomonadati > Acidobacteriota > Terriglobia > Terriglobia bacterium. The sequence continues at coordinate 19,182 of JAVUPY010000090.1, read as the reverse complement.
ATTGTGATCAAGCTGGACCCACCGGCGCACCAGTACTCCATCTACGGAGACGACAATAACGGGCAGCAGAAGAAGCAGCAGTAAGCAAGCGACCGAAGAATTGAAGATTGAGTGAACCGACTGAAAACCGCGCACCATGCGCGGTTTTTTATTAGCGCTGGATGCGTGACCGCTATCACTGCATGGGGGCACGAAAGTGTTTAAAGTGAAAAGTAGTGCGGAGATTGGAGGTCACACCAATGATTCGCACGATTACACTTGCCCGCGAATACGGAACCGGTGGCGGAGAAATAGCACAGCGCGTCGCCAGACGCCTGGGATGGGATCTGATCGATCGCAGCCTGATCGACCAAATCAGCGAAAAATTTCATGTTAGTCCGAGAGCCGCGCGGGAACTCGACGGGCGCGGTACGTGGTGGCTGGAGCGCATCGCGCGGGCAGTGTGGCTCGAGACGGGCGGTACCACGGTCGACGTGGCTGACGCCGAAAACATTCACGAGTTCACACGCAACGCGATCCTGGAAGCGAGCTACCGGGGAAAGTGCGTGATCGTCGGTCGAGGCGGCCAGTGCGTGCTGCGAGACCGGCCCGACGTACTGCATGTCTTCCTCTTTGCTCCACTTGAGTACCGGCTGGAACGATTGCGCCGGCAATATGCCAGCGAGAAAGAGCTGCTGAAGGCTGTTGCCCGTGTCGACGAGGAACGTTCCGCCTACATTCGCGAATTTCACGACACCGAATGGAAGGATCCGTTGCTGTATCACCTGTGGATCAATGCCAAGATCGGAATCGAGGCGGTGACAGAATTGATCGTCAACACCGCGAAGGCTCCCTCTCTCCTGAACCAGGAGATCCGTCATGGATAGTAGAACAAAGCACGCCGTAGTCGTGGCGATCGACGCAGGCTTCGACGAAATCGAAGCCCTGTATGCCAAGTACCGCCTCGAAGAGGCAGGTTACCCAGTGTTTGTGATCGGCCCAAAGGGCCAAGAAACCTATCTCGGGCGACACGGGTATCCGTGCAGGACTGACCTGCCATTTACGGAGATACAGGCGCGGCTATGCGACGGCATCGTCATTCCGGGCGGCTGGGCGCCTGCTCGACTGAGAATCGATGGAAAATTGAAGATGCTGGTCGGCGAATTCTTCCGCGCGGGCAAACTGGTCGCGACGATTTGTCATGGTGGATCGGTTGCGATTTCCGCCGAGATTTGCCGCGGGCTTCGTATGACGGGCAGTCCGGCGATCCTGGACGACTTGCGAAATGCGGGAGCATTAGTCGAGGATGCTTCGGTTGTGGTGGATCGAAATGTCATAACCAGCCGGACGACTGCTGACCTTCCGCACTTCCTGCCAGCAATCCTTCAAGTTCTGGCGACTGGAGTCGCGGCCCGAGAGGAACAGTTAACGAAGTAGAAGTACGCCAAGACTCAACTCGAACCGCGGATTTTCGCGGAGGGACGCGGATGGAGATGGCGCGGTAGCTTTCAAATATCAGCTGGTAATTCCGGATCACCTTTCAAGGCTTAGTTTCCGGCCGTGTGAAGGACATGAATCTTTTCTGTCGTTAATCCCTTTGCAGCCAGGTAGCGTTGGAAGCGAATGAGCGGGTCCCCTAGCGGATCGGGCATTTGCGTGTTCGTTGCATTGTGAGCATGAACGATTGCGGGGCCGCGGTGATTGCGCGCTCGGCGGACGGACTCGCTGACGACACGGAATATGGCGACGGCGTCGTGGCCGTCAACATCGATTTCCGGAATTGCCGCCCGAGGATTGAAAAAGCTGTTGGTCAACACGACACAAACCAGTGGCCAGGCGCGCGATCGGGCGTCCTCCATGAGCTCTTGAAAGGATGCCGACCGGAAGGCGTCCTCGGGGCAGATGGCAATGACGGCGCTGTGGCGGTTTTGCTTCGCAGAATTGCAGGCAATAGTAATTTTGGCGATCTCCAGCGGAATGATTGCGGTTTCGGGATGAACGACAGGGTACAGGGTGCGACCGTCGGCGGGAGCGGCCAGCGTGTCGATACGGTGCAGGACCGTAGCCGTGGCGATCGCAGTCGCTTCGCTGATCACCGGAGCGACATTGCGTGACTGTGCCCAGAGGCGGCTTTCGAGCATGGCGTCATACATGGCGCGGAGCGTGGCGTGGGACAGGGGGAATTCCTGTGGCTGTGCGTCGGGGTTCTGTGGCCGGGACGACTTTCTGATTTTCGCGGCAGGAGACTTTCTTCTTCGTTTGGCTTTCTTTACGATCGTTTTGGCGGGAGGCATGGAGAGACTCTTATACCATTTTGGGAATCGATAAACAGGTACACACGTTCTGTGCCAAAACGACCCACCCATTTTCAACACCTTTGTGGAAATGGGCACGGAAAAACTTACTGTGTAGCGATTTCATGCGCTATTAATGCAGGGTTGAGCGGTTTGCACATTGCTGGGTGCGTCCACGGAACAAAGATTCTGCGCTGAAAGGAAATGACTTACTGGTAGATTCGTGTGTGCGATGGATTGGGGAATCGTGTAGAGTGTTGGTGTTTATGCAACTGATGGGTGGCCCCGTAGCTCAACTGGATAGAGCATCAGTCTTCGGAACTGAGGGTTGCAGGTTCGAGTCCTGCCGGGGTCGCCATAGTTGCAGACTGCGATTCGCGCGCCTACCCGGGGCAGGTGACCGAACCGATCCATGATTAGTCCACAACTTCACAACGACAAATCTGGTTTGAACATTACAGTTCGTTCGTGCACAACGCTCGACGAGTTGGAAGAGTGTGTCCGGATTCAGCGCGAGGTCTGGCATTTTTCCGAGTCGGAGTTGGTGCCGTCTGACATCTTTGTCGTGGCGCAGAAGACGGGCGGGCAAATCATTGGAGCGTTTGATGGTGAGCGACAGGTCGGTTTCACGCTGGCATTTATGGCGGCACACGATCGCGACATGTATTTGCATTCGCACTTTGCCGCAGTGCTGCCGGAGTACCAGGGAGCGGGGATAGGGCGCCTACTGAAACTGGCGCAGAGGGACGACGCCCTGATGCGTGGGATTCGACGGATCGAGTGGACTTTCGATCCCTTGGCGCTGATGAACGCGCACTTCAACCTGAATCGGCTGGGCGCGATCGTGCGGCGCTACTTGTTAAATGTCTACGGCGTCACGTCCAGCCCGCTGCACGGGAATATTCCGACCGACCGCCTGGTGGCCGAGTGGTGGCTGGACTCGCCGCGCGTGGTTGCGAGAGCTGAGGGTAAGAATCCGCCGGAAGAAACAGGAGAGATTCGAATTTCCTTGCCGCGGAATGCGACGGAGCTGCTGAGATCAGGTTCGGCGAACGCGGCGGCGATCCAGGAGCGGATTCGGCGGCAATTTCAAGACTATTTTGCTGAGGGCTATGCGGCGGTTGGGGTGGAATTTGCGGATTCGCAAGCCAGCTATTTGTTGACCAAGAACTCCGGAATTGCTTAGCTTCGTCCATCTGCTGAGTACGTCAAAAAGGGCCCGAATGCAGGAGCTTTCTCCGTAAAAGTTGCCGTCTAAGGCGCAATTCCTTCCTTGAAATTTCCGAATGGCGTCACTTAACTCCTTTATTTCCGATAGCCCAGAAATGGCAATGCCCTTGCATTATGCAAGGGCAGACGAAGTGGCGCGTAAAGGGGTTTTCCGAAAGGTTACTCGGCCAGAGGCTTTCGGGGGACCCCTTTCAATATGTTAGACCAACCCTGGTATCCCGCCTAGATCTAAATTCGTTTCTCAGACCAACTGCAGTTTTTCGCCGAGTTCCAGGCCGGTACGCCGCAAGAGCGCGGCGACGGTGTCGTGGTTGAGGCGGGTGGCATCGTATTCGACGCGCATGGTGCGCTCCGCCTCATTGAAGCGAATGCGGCGAATGCCATAGACCTCGCGAACGTCGTCCATGGCGCGCATGACGGTTTCAGTTGGCGGGTACAGGTATTTGAAAACGACGTCGACTGAAGTCATTCAATCCTTCCGAATGTAACTCCCAATTCTACTTACGAATTTACTATAGGTGCGGGACTGCGGGAAGTGCCTGCTCGAGCGGAGTTGCATCGGATTGTTGCGGGGAGCATCTTGGAATGGTAGAGCGATCATGAATCCAGAACAGAAAACGCAAGAGACTGTACGAGTGAAGGATCCGGTATGCGGAATGATGGTGGATCCTGCGGCAGCACGGGGCGGCAGCTTCGAGCACAAGGGCACGACTTATTACTTCTGCAATCCACGATGCAACGAGAAGTTTCAGGCAGAGCCGGAGAAGTTTCTCGCGCCGAAAACGGCGGAGGCCACCCGGGTGAAGGATCCGGTATGCGGAATGATGGTGGATCCTGCGGCGGCGCGCGGTGGCAGTTTCGAGCACAGGGGCACGACGTACTACTTCTGCAATCCACGATGCAACGAGAAGTTTCAGGCAGAGCCGGAGAAATTCCTCGATCCCAATTACAAGCCGGGTATGCACGCGATGGGCGGCGGAATGGTGCAACTCGGGGCCAAGCCGGTGACAATTGGGGCGGCGGCCAGTCCGCATGATCATGCTGCATCGGACCCACATCTGCCAAAAGAGGGCAGATATGCGGCACCGGTTCAGAAGAGTTCTGAGGGCGCGAAGAAGCCGGCTTACATCTGCCCCATGTGTCCAGAGGTGCGGTCGGAGGTTCCGGCGGCGTGTCCTTCGTGCGGGATGGCGCTGGAGGCAGAGTTTCCGGTGGCGCAGTCGGGCAAGGTGGAGTACGTCTGCCCGATGCATCCGGAGATTGTTCGCAACGAACCGGGTAGCTGCCCGATCTGCGGCATGGCTCTGGAGCCGCGTGTGGTCACGGCGGCGCAGGAGGAGAATCCCGAACTGAAGGACATGACGCGGAGGCTCGTCATCGGGCTGGTGCTGGGGATTCCGCTGCTGGGCCTGGCGATGGCGCACATGTCGTTCGGGCTGTTCGCCCATAGCGAGCGGACCGTGGCGTGGATTGAGTTGCTGCTGTCTACTCCGATCGTGTTCTGGTGCGGGTGGCCGTTTTTTGAGCGCGCGTGGAACTCGATCAAGTTCCGTTCGCCGAACATGTTCACGCTGATTGGCATGGGCGTGGGCACGGCGTACGGGTACAGCCTGGTGGCGACTGTCGCGCCGCAAATTTTCCCGCCAACGTTGCGCGGGATGCACGGCCAGCCGGGTGTGTATTACGAGGCGGCTGCGGCAATTACCGTTCTGGTGCTGGTCGGGCAGGTTATGGAATTGAGAGCCCGCAGCAGAACTTCGAGCGCCATTCGCGCTCTGCTGGATCTCTCGCCGAAGATGGCGAGAGTGGTGGAGGCGAATGGAGCCGAGCACGATGTTCCGCTCGAGACGGTGCAGGTTGGGCAGACGCTTCGGGTGCGGCCGGGCGAGAAAATTCCGGTGGATGGTGTGGTCCTCGACGGCGCGAGTTCGGTGGACGAGTCAATGATTACCGGTGAGTCGGTACCGGTGGAGAAGAACGAAGGCACGCGCGTGATCGGCGCAACCGTGAATGGCACCGGAAGCCTGCTGATTCGCTCGGAGCGCGTCGGCTCGGAAACCATGCTGGCGCAGATCGTCAAGATGGTGAGCGAGGCGCAACGCAGCCGCGCGCCGATCCAAAGGCTCGCGGACAAGGTGGCGGGGATTTTCGTTCCTGCTGTGGTTGGTACGGCGATCGTGACATTCATCGTCTGGTTCTTTGTCGGGCCGGAGCCGCGGCTTGCGCATGCGATCGTGAATGCCGTGGCGGTGCTGATCATTGCATGCCCGTGCGCGCTGGGATTGGCGACCCCGATGGCAATCATGGTCGGCACAGGACGCGGCGCGCATGCCGGCGTGCTGATTCGCAATGCCGAGGCGCTGGAAACGATGGAAAAGGTTGACACCATCGTCGTCGACAAGACCGGGACGCTGACGGAAGGGAAGCCGAAGGTCCAGGCGGTGAAAGCCGCTGCTGGATACAGCGAGGACGACGTCCTGCGATTGGCCGCAAGTTTGGAGCGCGCGAGCGAACATCCCCTGGCGGCATCCATCGTGCTTGAGGCGGAGCGCCGGGGATTGACGCTTACGGCAGTGGGCGAGTTCCGTTCGCTTACGGGACGCGGGGTGGTTGGAACCGTGGACGGCAGGGAAGTCGCCGTCGGCAATGAAGCGCTGTTGCGGGAACTGGGAGTTGGAGTAAATTCTGCAACTGACGCGGCAAACGGTTCCGCGCTGAATGTTGCGGTAGGGAAGCAGTTTGCAGGCAGGATCGAAGTAGCGGATCCAATTAAGTCCACGACTCGGGAAGCGCTAGCGGCACTGAAATCGGAAAAAGTCCACATCGTCATGCTTACGGGCGACAGCAGGGCGACGGCTTCCCACATCGCGGGAGAACTCGGAATTGAGGAGTTCCATGCGGAAGTGTTGCCGCAACGCAAGTCGGAAATCGTGAAGGCGCTTCAGGCGAAAGGTCGGCGGGTTGCAATGGCCGGCGACGGCATCAACGACGCTCCCGCGCTGGCGCAGGCCGATGTCGGGATTGCGATGGGGACTGGGACGGATGTAGCGATGGAGTCTGCGGGCATCACGCTGCTGAAAGGCGATCTGCGGGGCATCGTTCGGGCGCGAAGGTTGAGCGAGGCGACGATGCGCAACATCCGGCAGAACCTGTTCTTCGCGTTCGTCTATAACTCGCTGGGGGTGCCGCTTGCGGCGGGCATTCTCTACCCGTTCTTCGGGCTGTTGCTGAGCCCGATCATTGCGGCCGCAGCAATGAGCTTCAGTTCGGTGTCGGTGATTACGAATGCGCTAAGGCTGAGGACAGCGAAGCTTTAACCACCAAAGACCCCCAGGGCCAAGCCAGAGTGCGTCAAGATGATCAGGATGACAGTTTATTCAGATAGTCGATAATTTCCGGGCTGGTCCAGTCCTGGGCGCCGATGAATTTTCGGCGGATAATGCCTTTGCTGTCGATGATGTAGGTTTCAGGCCAGCCGAAGGTTCCGAATAAATTGGCGGCTTTCTGGTCGCCGTCGCGCACGGTGAGCACGCCGGGCATGCGCTTCTGGGTGAAGTTCTTGTAGGCGTCATTGTCGACGTCGATGGAGACGGCAAGGACGACGACTTTGCTTCCCATTTCCTTTTGCATCGCGACCATCGAGGGAACTTCTTCGATACAGGGCGGACACCAGGTGGCCCAGAAATTCAGGACCACCGGCTTGCCCCGAAATTGGCTTAGCGTGACGGTTTTCTGGCCATCGGAGACGGTGAAGTCAGGCGCCTGTGTCCCGATCTGCGCCGGCTTATCACTCTTGCAGCCGACGAACGTCAGCAAGAGGGCCGCGAAAACGAAAGAGAGAAGACGTTTCACGCCTTCTATAATAGTACGTAGCGGCTTGGGGCTCCTATGACAGACGATCACACTTCCGTTGTAACTAGCGTCACACCCGTGACACCCCACGTTTCGGTCATTGTTCCAGCACGGAACGAGCAGGAAACGCTCGAGCGGTGCCTGCGGTCCATCGTCGAACAGGAGGGGATGCCATTTGAGTTGCTGGTGGTGGACGACGGTTCGAGCGACCGGACGCGCGACATCATCGCGTTCTTCGCCGGAGTGAAAGAGTGCCCATTTATCGGAAAGAATCCGTCGCTTGCTGATGTGCGTGCGTTTGAGGCCCGCACACCGATTCCGGAAGGGTGGACGGGAAAGGCGAACGCAATCTGGACGGCCGTGAATCACGCGCGCGGCGAATGGTTGCTCTTCACCGATGCGGATACGTTTCACGAAAAAGGGTCGCTGGCGCGAGCGGTGGCCGAGGCGGAAAAGCATGGCGCGGACCTGCTTTCCTATTCGCCGAAGCAGGAGTTGGGTTCGTTGCCGGAGCGGATGCTGATGCCGGTGGTTTTCTCGGAACTGGCGACGCAGTATAAGCCGCGCGAAGTCTGCGATCCGACGTCGCCGGTGGCGGCCGCGAACGGCCAGTACCTCTTGATCCGGCGTGCTGTGTACCACAAGGCAGGCGGGCACGCAGCGGTTGCGGGCGATCTGCTGGAAGACGTTGCGTTGGCGGTCCGAGTGAAAGAAGACGGCGGCAAATTGCGCTTTCGCGTCGGGATTGGCGAGGTTAGCGCGCGCATGTACCGCACCCTGGATCAACTTGTAGAGGGCTGGACGAAGAACCTGGCGCTGCTGTTTCCGAACGCGAAGACGCTGGCTTACCAGCGGGTGACGGAATTCACGGTAATGTGGGCCCTGCTGCTGATCGCGGAAGAGATGGCACTGCTGCGGCATCCGGCGCTGGCACTGTGGGCGGCGGTGCTGGCGGTGCTGGTGTGGATCAACTTCATCCGGCGGATCGCGAAGGCGCACTCGGGGTGGTTCAACAATGTGCTGGCGATCTTCGGCCTGCCGATGTTCAGTTGGCTGCTCTTGCGCTCCGTGGCCGCGCATCGGCATCACTCGATATGGTGGAAGGGGCGCGAGTACTCCGGTCTCGAATCGGTTGAGAACGAGAGGTCATCAGAACACGTCGTAGGAGCCGGTCCGGCTAATTCGGACTCGCATTCTTCATAAGTCAACGGGAGAGGCATGGTCTACCTGACACGAAAGGCTGAGTTTTCGGCCTCGCATCATTACCACAATCCGGAATTCTCGGCGGAAGAAAACCAACGCATTTTTGGAAAGTGCAACAACCCCAACGGTCACGGACATAACTACACGCTCGAAGTCACGGTGAAGGGCGAGGTGGACCGCAAGACAGGATTCGTCGTCGATCTGAAACAACTCAAGGAAGTGATGAATCGCGAGGTGATCGAGGCTCTGGATCATCGCTACTTAAACAAAGAAGTACCCGAGTTCAAGAATCAGATTCCGACGACCGAGAACATCGCGATTGCGGCCTGGAAGCGGATGGAGAAAAAGCTCAGCGTCGCGAAGCTGCATCGAGTCCGTGTGTATGAGACACCGGAGCTGTGGGCGGACTTCTATGGGGAGGAATGACCGAGAAATTCGGAGTTTATGAAGGCATACCTCACTCGTCGCTACATGTTCTCCGCTTCGCATCGGCTGCATTGTGATGGGCTGAGCGAGGCGGAGAATCGGGCGACATACGGAAAGTGCAACAATCCTCACGGGCACGGACACAACTATTTTGTGGAAGTGACCGTGAGTGGCCAGGTGGATCCGCGAACGGGAATGGTGTGCAACCTGGTGGATATCGACGAATGCGTCCAGCGGGAGATTCTCGACAGGTTCGATCATGCGAACCTGAATACGCTGCCGGATTTTGAGGGCGAAGTGCCGACTACCGAAGTGCTTTCGGTCCGGGTATTCGAGATTCTGAAACAAAGGTTCCGGGCCGCGCATCTAGAAAAGGTAAGAATCGAAGAGACCATGCTGAATAGTTTTGAATACGCCGGGGGGCGGGAAGTACGGGTCTGAAAAAGTACCACTGACACGGAGATAACCATGAAATCTACAGCCCAGGAAACGACGATTACCAGCGCAAGCTATGAAGAACTGGTGCGCGAGATGCTGGTTCGCCTGGGAGAAGATCCCGACCGGGAGGGCTTGAGGCAGACTCCGGAGCGGGTGCGCAAGGCGATGCAGTTCCTGACGCGTGGCTACCAGGAAGATCCGGAGACGATCCTGAATAGCGCGCTGTTCACGGTGAACTACGACGAAATGGTGATCGTGAAGGACATCGAGATGTTCAGCCTTTGCGAGCATCACATGCTGCCGTTCTTCGGCAAGGTTCACATCGCGTATATCCCGAACGGAAAAGTGATCGGCCTGAGCAAGCTGCCGCGCCTCGTTGAAGTCTTCTCACGCCGGCTGCAAGTGCAGGAGCGCCTGACGACGCAGATCGCGGAGACCATCCAGGAGACGATCAAGCCGCAAGGCGTCGGCGTTGTCGTCGAGGCGCGGCACCTGTGCATGATGATGCGCGGCGTCGAAAAACAGCATTCGGCTGCGGTGACCTCGGCGATGCTAGGTGCTTTCCGCGACCTCGATACGCGGTCGGAGTTCTTATCCCTCATTCGCAATGGGAAGAACGGCCACGGGCCGTAAAATGGTGCCATCGTGCGATCGTGCCATCGCAATATCAGACGAACCTTGGCTGAGTGTACAATCCTGCCGTTAGCGAGCGAACAATGGCGGGTACTTCTACATCAAGAAAATCTCGTAGCAAAAGATCATCCACAAAGAACCGCGAAGGTACCGAACTGAAGGGCAAGATTGCCCTTGTGACCGGCGGCAGCCGCGGGCTTGGGCGCGCGATTGCCGAGGCGCTGGCGAGCGAGGGCTGCAAGGTCATCATCACCGGTCGCGACGAGCAGGCGCTCGCAGTGGTCTCGGCAGCGGTCACGCGCAAGGGCGGTGCCGTTTATGCGCGGCACTGCGATGTGCGCAGCGCTGAATCGGTTGCGGCTCTCGCGACGGCGATTCGCAAACAGTTCGCACGGCTCGACATTCTGGTGAACAACGCGGGAATCGCGCATGCAACAGCGAGCGTGGACCAACTTCCGATCGAGGCCTGGCGCGAGGTGATCGAAACCAATCTCACGGGCCTATTCCTCGTCACGAGGGCCGCGCTGCCGCTGATGCATGCGGGCGGAACGATCATCAACAACCTGTCCATTTCGGCCAAGCTGGTTTTCCCAGGAATGTCGGCGTACAACGCCTCGAAGCATGGAGCCCTGGGCCTAACGGATTCGCTGCGGGAAGAGCTTCGACCGCGTGGAATTCGCGTCATATCGCTACTGCCGGGAGCGACGGACACGGACATCTGGCAGCACTTCTGGCCGGAAGCGCCGCGGGAGAAGATGATGTCGGCGGAGAGCATCGCCACTGCGCTCGTCGCAGCCTTGAAGATGCCAGCAGATACCACGGTGTCGCAGTTGGAGATTACGCCAACGGGCGGACCGCTGTAGGAATCGTGCCATCGGGCGAACGAGCCACCGCGCGATCGGAACCATTTCCGTTAGAGTGTTCGGGTTGTAATTGGTCAGGGCGGGATTACTGGATCAGCGCCAGCGTGTTGCAGACGCGCGCGATGTGCTCGCGTTCTTCCTGCGTCGTTGAGGCTGCGTACTCGACACCGTAGCTGAAACCTTCCCGGTTGCGCAGCATGCCTCGCACGGAAATCTTCTTGTCGGAGTAGGGAAGGATCAACTCGATCGTGACCATATCGCCGAGAGCCAGGTCGGCCGGTACGAAGGCGCGCAGGCCACCTTCGCTGATATTGGAGCCGCGGGCGAAAATTGTGCGGTTGTTATTGGCTGGTCCGGTGATCATTCGCAGCCGGATGTCTACGCGATACCTTTGGAATTTCCGAGCTTCGTGTCCCTGTTTATGTTCAGCTGCCATGTTGCTCAAGTGGTCCATATTGGCCCACCTCGCGGGTTAGCTCCAAGATAGGTCTGCATTCGAGCGTGGTCGAGATTACGTGGGTAATTCCCGCCTGCTACTTTGGTAGCGCATTCTCAAATGCAGACCACTCTCTCTATATATATCGGCAGCCGCGAATCAATCTTTAGGCGGCCGGTTTCTTCGGTTGGTCGTTGTAGATACGTTCGGCTTCTTCGCGATCCTCTTCAACCTGCTCCGGATCGGGAACTTCAAACTCGGGATCGCGGTCTTTAATGTCGTCCTTTCGGTTCGGACGCAAATCGCCAGTGCGGTTCTTCTCTGCCATGTTTCACCTCCTGTGGTGGGATTGAGGTTGGAGGCGAGTTTGATGGCGGCTGTTGTCTTGAAAACCTACTTGCCACAGAGCCACGCGGTGAGTCGGTTCTAGAGGCCGTAACGATAGCGGCGGGGACGCACCGGCAGCATCTTGATCATAACAATACCCGCAACGAATCCGCCGACGTGGGCCCAGAAGGCTATGCCGCCGGTGGTCTGGGCGGTAGGTGCGATTGCCGTGGCGGCGCCGGTCATGAACTGGACTACGAACCAGTAGCCGAGAACAATCCATGCGGGCAGCCATACGAAGAACAGGAATACCCATGTGAGTACGCGTGCGGATGGAAAGAGAATGAAATAGGCCCCCATGACGCCCGCGATGGCCCCACTGGCGCCGACGCTTGGGATGAGGGAGTAGAAGTTAAACGCTATGTGCGTCAGCGAAGCGAGAATCCCCGCGACCAGGTAGAAAAGCAGATAACCGAAATGCCCGAGCTGGTCTTCAATGTTGTCGCCAAAAATCCACAACACCCACATGTTTGAGATGAGGTGCAGCCAGCCGCCGTGCAGGAACATGGAAGTGAAGATCGGGAGCAGGGCTGAACTGGTAGTGACGTACCGTTCACCGAGTTGGTGGACGAAGCGAGCGGGGACTTCACCTCCGGCGAGCCAAAGTGGAAGGCGGCCGGGAACTTCGCCGAACTGCATGATGAAGGAGTCGAGAGCGGCGTGGCTGGGGAGAGTGACCTCGTAAAGAAAGACGATGACGTTCGCCGCTATCAGGAAGTAATTGATGAACGGCGTTCGATAACGCGGTGCGTCGTCTTTCAGCGGAATCATACGATGAGTTCTGCGCCCGAAGAACAGTCTACCTTACAGGATTTTGAGAGCTTCCGGGAGTGGGGCGGGAGCGGTATTCGCACCGAAGTTTGACCTCCGCGTCGGCGTCGTAGAGCATAGAAGTGATGCTGAATGGGGCGCTGGTACTCGACAAGCCGTCCGGGATGACGTCACACGACGTAGTGTCGTGCGTCAGGCGCATCTTTGGGGAAAAGTCAGTCGGCCACCTTGGAACCCTCGACCCGATGGCGACCGGCGTATTGCCCGTTGTGCTCGGGCGCTACACCCGGCTCGCGCAGTTCTACGGCGATTCGACTAAAGGTTACGAGGGAGAGATCCGGTTTGGCTTCGCCACCGACACTTACGACGCCGACGGAGAACCGACCACCTCGATGCGTGGAACCGATCGATTGACACTTAAAGTTATACTTGATGTTTCGCGCAGATTTATAGGAAAGCAGGAGCAAACGCCACCGCCTTTTTCGGCCAAGAAAATCAAGGGAGTGCCTGCTTATAAACATGCTCGCAAGAACCAGGCGGTAGAACTTGCGGCGGCTCCGATTGAAGTATTCGAGTTCGAGATCCTGGACTTTATGGATGGGCGCGCACGGTTCAGGGCGCTCGTTTCGTCGGGAACGTATCTACGGAGTCTGGCGCACGATCTCGGAAATGTGCTGGGCGTTGGGGCGCACCTGAGCGCCTTGCGAAGGACGAAGGCGGGGGAGTTCACGATCCAGGATGCGCATACACTCGATGCCCTCGAGTCCATGGGGGACGAGAGGGCTACTGCACTGATTCATCCCCGCCTGCTGCTGCCGGAGATGCCAGCGGTGACGGTTACGGACGAGATCGCCGGATACATTCGCAATGGACGCGCGGTGAACCTGCCGGATTACTCGGCCGCGAAGTTCGTGAAAGTTTTTCAGCGTCAAGCAGAGCTCATCGCGATTGCGACCCGTGTAGCTGGAACGTTGTTTCATGCGAAGACGGTACTGTTCGGAAGCAACGAATAATCCGGTAATCGGAAAATCGGAATAACCTATGTATCGGACTCGATTCAAGAAGGAAATCGTTGCGGAATTCTTACCGCCCAGGCGGAACTTGAAGAAGCAGCGCGTCATCATCCTCTGCGACGGAATGCCGTCGATACCGCGCAAGCAGGCGCTGTCCGAGTTTCTTTCCCGCAAGGGGTATTGGGTCTTCTACCCGCGTTATCGAGGCGCGTGGGAAAGTGGCGGCATCTTCCTGCAGAGGTCTCCCCATGAAGACATTCTGGATGTGATCGACGAGTTGCCGAAGGGTATGACCGAGGTTACGTTCGGTAAGAAGTTCGATATCGAACCCGATGAAATCTTCGTAATCGGCGGAAGCTTCGGTGGAGCGGCGGCGATTCTGGCTTCCCTGGATCCGCGCGTAAAGAAAGTGGTTGCGACCTGCCCCGTAGCGGACTGGTCGATCCTGGCGCACAGCGAGCATAAGGAGACATCGAACAAGAGCTACGTCGCCTACATTCGCGAGGCGTTCGGAGAGGGCTACCGCATCACGGAAAAAAACTGGAACAAGCTTCGCACGGGGACGTTCTACAACCCGGCACATCATGCGCGCCAGATCATCCCCGGCAAGGTCCTGCTTTTCCATGCGAAGGATGACCCGTACGTTCCCTGGCGTTCGGTTGAGCGATTTGCAACAAAAACCGGCGTCAAACTGCGGCTGTTTGCGCGCGGGGGGCATTTGGGCACGCAGCCGACGGTGCAGCGCTACTGGCCGGAGATACAGAAGTTCTTCAACTCGCCCGCCTGATCGGCTAAATCAATCGCTCGCGCGCTCGCAAGGCTTAGACGCCGCGAGCCTTCTTCTTGACGTCTCGTGCGCGATCCAGGCCGGCGATGAAATCCACCACTTTGGGTGCGACCAGTTCCTCGCCGCCCAGTTTGCACGACATCTTCACTGGGTAGCTGCCCTGGTCAAGCGCGATGTAATAAACGTCCCCGGACGTACTGGTGGCAAAAGGGAAAATGTCTGTGGAACGAAGCTCCGCCGGGAGGTCGGAAACGGTCCGCAGATCGGCGGGCAGGAATTCACGGATCGACCATAGCTTCCCGTCGGTCCTCCGCAGGGTAATACCCCGCATAGTTATGACGTCCTGATCGGAATACAGATCCTTGATGATATTGGGGATTGCGCGCCGATGGTGCTGCTCCAGGTCCGACCAGCGCGGCGATAACAGCCTTTCGCGCCCTCTCTTCTCCGCCTCAAGGGCTTGCTCCTCGGGACTCAGTCCCAGCAGCTTCCTCATCAGCCAGCGGCCGGCGAAGACAATGCCGATCAAACCCGCAAAAAGCAGGACAATGGCCAAGAGCGATATTGCAACGCGGATCATAAGTGCTTAGGGGTGCTGCTGCCCGAGAACGTACGCCTGAATCCTGAAGCGCCGCAAGGCCATCGTACAATAGAGGAAGAGCCGTAATCATGCAGCGTGTCTACCTCGATAACAATGCCACCACACCTCTTTTACCCGAGGTGTTCGAGGCCATGCGCCCATACTTCCTGGAGAAGTTTGGAAACGCGTCCTCGATCCACCAGCAGGGGCAACAGGCGCGGGCTGCGGTCGAACAGGGACGGGAGAACGTTGCGGCATTGCTGGGATGCCGGGCTGCGGAGATCGTATTCACCTCTGGCGGAACCGAGGGCGATAACCTGGCGATCTTCGGCGTTGTTGATCCGGGCGATCACGTCATCACCAGCACGATTGAGCACCATGCGGTTCTCAACGCTTGCAAGCATCTGGAGCAGATGGGTTCTGACGTCACATATGTCCCGGTGGATGGGCATGGGCTCGTTGATCCGGCCGCGGTCGCATCGGCGGTTCGTGCCAAAACGCGGCTGATTTCAATCATGATGGCCAACAACGAAACCGGGGTCGTGCAGCCAGTCGCGGAAATCGGGAAGTTCGCGCAGGAGCGGGGAATTCTGTTTCATGCGGATGCGGTGCAGGCGGCAGGGAAGATTCCCATCGATGTGAAAGAGATCGGATGCCAGATGCTGACCATCTCCGGACACAAGCTGCATGGGCCACAGGGGACAGGGGCGCTATACGTCCGGCGCGGAACGCACTTGAAGCCGCTCTTCTATGGTGGCCGACACGAGCGTTCGCGACGTGCCGGAACGGAGAACCTGCCGGGAATCGTCGGGCTGGGACGCGCGGCCGAAATCGCTCGCGACTGGCTGGCCAGCGGCGGCGATCGCGTGATGTCGGCCATGCGTGACCGGTTGGAGCGAACAATTCTCGAGCGAGTGGAGCGAACGCGCGTTAACAGCGGCGCCGCGCCCCGTACACCCAACACGTCGAATATTGTTTTCGACTGCATCGAGGGCGAAGCGCTGGTGATCGCTCTGGATCTGAAGGGCGTGGCCGTTTCCACGGGAGCAGCCTGCTCATCAGGCGCGATTGAGCCATCTCACGTCCTGACCGCAATGGGGCTGAGCGGAGAAGACGCTCGTGCGAGCATACGCTTCTCGCTCGGCAAGCAGACGACGGAAGAGGATATTGAGTTTGTTTTGAAAAGAGTTCCGGAAACAGTTGCCAGACTCCGAGAATTGAGTCCGGTGTGGAATGAGCAGGTGCGAGGTGCGAGGTGCGAGGTACGAGGTGATGATTGGAGTATCTGATGTTGGTGTCGCTCGCACCTCGTACCTAGCACTTCGTACCCAAGTGCTTCAATAACGATTCTATGCAGTTAACTAAGACCATTGCCGTTGCCATGTCCGGTGGAGTCGATTCCTCCACCGTCGCGGCCATGCTGCGCGCGGAAGGGCACACGATCATCGGCTTGACGATGCAGTTGTGGAATCAGCGGCGCTTAGCGGGGCACGAAGGCATGCCAGAGGGGGTGACGGGTCGTTGCTGCTCGATCGATGACGTTTACGACGCGCGTCGGGTGGCGGAGCGGCTGGGGATTCCGTATTACGTCGTGAATCACGAAGAGCGGTTTGAAAAGGACGTGGTGCGGCCGTTTGTGCAGGACTATCTCTCGGGCCGCACACCAATACCGTGCTCACTCTGCAACAATCACTTGAAGTTTGATCAGCTACTGATTGTGGCGAGACAGATTGGGGCCGAGTATATTGCGACTGGTCACTATGCTCGGAATGAGTATGACACCGAGCGCGGCCGGTGGCTGCTGAAGCGTCCGGCGGACCGGGCGAAGGACCAGACGTACTTCTTGTTCGGTCTCACGCAGGAGCAGTTGTCGCGTACGCTGTTTCCGCTGGGCGATATGCATAAGCCCGAGGTCCGCGACGAAGCGCGAAAGCAGGGCCTGACCGTGCTCGCCGAAAAGCCGGATTCGCAGGAGATATGCTTCGTCCCGGGTGGGGATTACAAGCAGTTTCTTGACGCTTACCTGGTCGAGCAGGGCAGCGCTCTTCCGGATACGTCCGGAGAACTCGTGACCTCCGAGGGCGAAGTGATCGGCCGGCATGAAGGCATACACAACTTCACCATTGGCCAGCGCAAGGGACTAGGCGTTGCGACGGGCTCGCCACTATACGTAATCGGTATTCGCGGCGACAAGAAGGAA
Source organism: Terriglobia bacterium (assembly GCA_032252755.1). Taxonomy (NCBI): domain Bacteria; kingdom Pseudomonadati; phylum Acidobacteriota; class Terriglobia; species Terriglobia bacterium. The sequence goes on along the minus strand of JAVUPY010000090.1, from coordinate 2,090 downwards.
GTTGTTGTCGGCTCACAGAACGATCTTTACTCGCGCGAACTGCGCGCACACCGCATGAACTGGATCGCCATCCCTGAGTTGCGCGAGGCGATTCGCGTCGAGGCAAAGATTCGCCACAAGCACCAGCCAGCCCCGGCAACCGTCGAGCGCGCCGGCAAGGACGAGGTGAAGGTCACCTTCGACGAGCCCCAGCGGTCGATTACGCCCGGGCAAGCGGTGGTGTTCTATGAGGGAGATATCGTTGCCGGGGGCGGGTGGATCAAGTAAGAAGCATTGTCGGATTGACGATTCTGATTGACGATTGAAGACCGTTTCCGAAGGTTGTAGCCTCTTAATCGTCAATGAGAAAATCGTCAATCGTCAATTTCGGCTTTTCATTCGTCATTTCGTCATTCTGTCGAGGTGAGTTATGCAACTCGCCGTCTTCGGTGCCACCGGACCTACCGGACAGCAACTCGTAAAGCAGGCGCTTGAGCAGGGACACTCGGTCACCGCCCTTGCGCGCACTCCTGGCAAACTCGTAATTCAGCATTCCTCGCTGCGGATCGTGAAGGGCAATGTGCTCGACATGGCGGCCGTCGAGGAGACCATCTCCGGGGCGGACGCGGTTCTTTCGTGTCTTGGGCGCCGAAACCCTTTCAGCGGCAAAGGTGACGTCTGGAAGGGAACTCACAATATTATTGTCGCGATGAAAAAACTCGGCGTGCGCCGACTGATCATCGAGAGCGCTTATGCGGCCGGGAGTAGCCGTGAATTCGCGAGTCCCGGGTTGAAGCTGGTCACGAGCACGCTGCTGGGCTGGGCATACCACGAAAAGGCGGTTCTGGAACCGGAAGTCATGTCGAGCGGGCTGGATTGGGTGATCGTGAGGCCGCCGGCTCTTCGCGACGGGCCGAAGACAGGGAATTACCGCGCCGGGGAAGGACTTCGGCTTTCGGTGCGAAGTTGGATCAATCGTGCCGACGTCGCCGATTTCATGCTGAAGCAGGTCACGTCCGACGAGTGGTTGAGGAAAACTCCGACGATTTCCGTGTAGCCGGTCTTCCGGCCTGAGTACCTTCCTGATAAAATCTATGAAATCCACTCCTTGGGGTAGAGATGCAGGCAATCCTGGCCCTGGAAGATGGCAGAATCTTCCGCGGCAAAGCGTACGGCGCAATAGCTGACTGTCAAGGCGAAGTCGTTTTCAATACTTCCATAACCGGCTACCAGGAAATCTTCACCGACCCCTCCTACACCGGGCAGATCGTCGTTCTCACCAATCCCGAAATCGGCAATTACGGTACCAACCCTGAAGACGAGGAATCGAAGAAGCCTTATATCGAAGGGCTGATCGTGCGCGAGTTCTCGCCCATCGCCTCGAACTGGCGCTCACAGAACGTCGCCGACGATTACCTCGACCGCAACGGAATTCCGGTGCTGGCCGAAATCGACACGCGTGCACTGGTGCGGCATTTGCGCGACCACGGCGTAATGCGGGGTGTGATTTCAACAACCGAGAAAGACGCCGACAAGTTAGTGGCTCGTGCGCGTGCAATTCGCAAGATGGACGGTACCGACCTCGCGTCCGTGGTCACGACCAAGAAAGAATATTCGTGGAGCGAGGGGCCGATCGATCCAGGCCGGATCATCACGCCGGAAGCGCCGCAGTACAAAGTCGTCGCGTACGACTACGGCATCAAGCACAACATTCTGCGAATGCTCGCCGGCTCGTGCTGCGACGTGACCGTGGTCCCGGCCAAGACGAGCGCGGAAGACGTGCTGGCAATGAAGCCTGACGGAATCTTTCTCTCGAACGGCCCGGGCGATCCCGAGCCGGTCACCTATGCGCAGAACAACATTCGCGGACTGATCGGGCGCGTTCCGGTGTTCGGCATCTGCCTGGGACACCAGTTGATCGGACTCGCGCTGGGCGGCAAGACTTACAAGCTCAAGTTCGGACACCATGGTGGCAATCATCCGGTGAAGCAGTTGCGCACCGGCAAGGTCGAGATCACGGCACACAATCACAACTTCGCCGTTGATCCAGATTCGCTGAATCCAAGCGAAGTCGAGTTGACCCACGTGGACCTGAACGACAACACGCTCGA
>JAVUPY010000089.1 GCA_032252755.1 Terriglobia bacterium | reverse complement strand
GATGAAGGTCGATCCCGGCTTGAATGCGGTCCCAAACTTCAACGACGCCCAAAAATACTGGCTGGATGCCATACCCAACGCCAGCGTGATAACGCCTCGCTATGGCCTGCTGTTCCGCGTCCTCGGACAGGCGGATGATGGGTCGGCAGCACTCATCGGCTTGGGACTGAAATAGTCTGTACCTGACGGGAGCGGGGACACCCGCTCCCGTTCGTAAGAACAAGCTCGTAATCAATTCCCCGAAGAGGGCCGAGGAAGAACTAAGGCACAATCTCGCAATTTGCCCGACAGTGAATGCAGCAGTGATTTACCTCCATTTCCGAACGCACGCTGGCGACATGGCAATTGAACCAAGACCCGCTGGAAGCAACTATCTTCTGAGGCTGTATAGTAGCTTCAGATGCGGGTCCTTCAGCTCAACATTGATTACGCTGGAACCGGTGCCGACCGCTGTGCGAGGGAGCTCTACGAGGGCTTGCCGCAACTGGGAATCGCAACATCTATGTGGGTCAGCGGCAGGAAGCCCTCTCCTCCGGGAGTGTGGGCAATTCAGGCTCCCTGGGAACGCTTGCTTACGCCGCTGGAGGCCTTCCCCGATCTCACCGACTGGCGCCATCGCGGGTCCGTAGCAGCCCTGAAGTCAATTTCCACGCGGGGTTTCGATCTCGTCCACATCCACAACATCCATAGCGGTTGGATCTCCATCCGATCTGTTCGCGAACTGACCGAACGGTTTCCCTGCGTGTGGACCCTGCATGACGAGTGGGCTCCGAACCTTGGCATCACTTACAATCTGACCGGCAAAATCTCGGCAGCCGAAGTTAAACAACTCTCACGTGGCCTCATTCGCCATATCCCGTACCACCGCTATCACGACAACTTCAAGTGGCGCCGTACCCGGAGATTTCTTCAGCGCTGGCTGCCGCAGCCGCGCGTCGTGATCTGTCCCAGCCAGTTCATGGCCGACCTCGCCTGCTCTGCCGGAGTTTTCCCGCGCTCTGAAATCGTGAACATTCCCAATGGCACGCGCATGCCCGAGATTCCCGAGTCCCACATGGATCGCAACGAGGCCAGGCGATTGCTCGGACTCTCGCCCGAGAAGAAAACGGTCTTAATGGTGTCCGCCGACCTTGCCCAGGCTCACAAAGGCGTCGATCTTGGAATCAAGGCCCTTCGAGCCGCTGTTACCGCTTCCGAACTCCAGGTCATCCTTTTAGGCGGCTCCGCCGCTTCCATTCAGGCAGCGCTTAAACCGATTACTACTGTTACGGTACAGACCTCTGACGATCGTACCCTCGCGCGTGCATACCGCGCCGCTGACGTTACTCTGATTCCGTCGCTCGGCGAAAACTTTCCATACGTGGCAATCGAGTCCCTCGCATGTGGTACCCCAGTGGTAGCCTTCCCTATCGGAGGCCTGCCGGAGATCATTGGAGAGAACGAACGCGGCATTCTGTGTAGCAAAATCGAGCCTCAAGAGATGGCAAAGAATATAGCTGTGTTGCTCAAAGATCCCGTCGGACGGGATGTGAAAGGCCAAGCTGGAGTAGCCTGGGTATCCCAGGATTGTGGAATGCGCAACTACCTCGACAGGATATCCTGCGCATACAGACGTGCACTGGCGCGCTGATCAATGTCTGCGAGAATGCTTGCATGCCGAAAGTCTCGGTGCTTGTCCCAAACTATAACTACGAGCGCTTTCTAAGCCTGCGTCTTCAGAGTATCGCTGACCAGACTTATCGAGACTTCGAAGTGATTCTGTTGGATGACGCATCGACGGATAAGAGCCCCGAAATAATGCGACAGTTTGCTGCGCGTTATGGTTGGCTCCTCGCTCCGAATACCAGCAATTCCGGCAGTGTCTTCAAGCAGTGGAACAAGGGCCTGAAATTGGCGCGGGGTGAATACGTCTGGATCGCAGAATCCGACGATTATGCAGATCCGCGATTCTTAGAAACACTTGTCCCCGTACTCGAAAACAATCCAAAGTGCGGAATCGTCTACTGCGAATCCTTGAAGATCGATGCAGGGGGGAATCCCATGGGCGAGGTTCGGCCCACGGCCTTTGGCACGCGATCAGAAAGGTGGAACCATGATTTCACGGCCAGTGGACAAGACGAAATTTCAAACTTTTTCATTCAAGAATCAACTATTCCCAATGCCAGTGCAGTCTTGTTCCGGCGCAAGTTCTATGAAATCGCTGGCGGAATCGACGAGAGCTTCAGGCTATCAGCCGACTACAAATTCTGGGCCTCAATTCTCGCCACTTCCGACCTCTCCTACATCGCGACTCCACTGAACTTCTTCCGAAGTCACGGTGCTACGACGCGGTCGAAGACTCGTGCATGGGAGCATCTTGCTGAAATGCTACGCGTGATGCAATTCATGGCTGGCAGGACGTCTGTACCCAACGAAGCAATGCAGGATCTTCACGGCAGGATTGGCATCTTATTTCTATACGCATTCCTGTCGGAACGTCCAACCTGGCCCAAACTGAAGGAGTCGTGGCGTTTGGCTCGTGGACTTGGGTTCAGACCGTCCGTACGAGCTCTCTCAGGAATGGCCGCTCACATTGGCAGAGGAATTCGCAGTCGTATTAAACCGAAGAGCTAAGCCCTGCTGCCTAAGTAGCGTCGCAGGCCTTCTGCCCAGTGGGGCATCTTCGGCAGTCCTAGCGCGTTGTACTTCGCCTTGTCCAGAGTTGTTCGTTTTGGCCGACGCACGGTCCCCTGAACTTCAACGGTTGTGCATGGGTTCAGGTCCGCATTCACCCCGGCCCGCTGGAAAATCTCCCGCGCAAATTCGTACCATGAGCACTCGCCCTCAGAGCTGAGGTGATAGAGACCGTAGGCGTTTGTCTGCAGCAGGTCGCAGACGCGCTCCGCAAGATTGAGGGTGTACGTCGGCGAGAGTATCTGGTCCTCGACCACCCGAATCGGGTTACCTTCTTTGGCTCGCTTCAGCATGTTTTCGACAAAGTTCAGCCCTTTTCCGCTCGGTCCCGCCAGACCGAACAGGCCACACGTCCTGACGATGAAGTTCCGCTCTGTTGTATAGGCGACCAATTCTTCGCCGGCGACTTTGCTCACGCCGTATACATTTAGCGGAGATGGCACATCCGTCTCTGTGTACGGGGCTCCTTTACATCCGTCGAAAACGTAGTCAGTACTGAAGTGGACGAACACCGCTTTGTGCTTCTCGCAGCACTCCGCAACATTGCGGACTCCCACGGCATTCACCGCGAAGGCCATCTCTGGGTTAGCTTCGCACCGGTCCACCTGATGAAATGCGGCCGTATTGATGACTACATCCGGTCGAACTGAAGAAATAAGTCTCTCTACCGCCTCTCGCTGGCAGATATCGACTTTGCGATTTGCAATGGGATGCAGGTCGTGAGCGCGCTTCTCAAGAACACGAGCGAGATCCGTCCCTAACTGCCCGTTCGAGCCGATCAGAATTATTCTCATCCCACTCAGCCCTTGGTCGAACCTGCTTGAGCGCCGGCCACATGCGGCTCCAGTTTCTTCAGCATCTGGATGTTGTAATAGGCCGGGTTATCCCAATCTTGAAATTCTTTCCGGTGTTCCAACAGTCCGCGAACGATGGATCGCACGTCATCGTAAGGATGGAAACTCAACACATTCTCTGCCTTGGAGATGCTCACTTTGTAGTTCCGGTAATCCTGACGATGATTGATGTTGATCCTGACCGGCGTCCCAAGACCGCGCTCTATTTCGTGTTTCACCAGGTCGCCGACTTCGCCCACCGTGTAGTTGCCAGAAGCGACATTAAATATTCCGGAGACAGATTCGTGTGCTTCGATCGCCCGAATATAAGCGCTTGCCGTGTCTTGTGTGCTTATGATCGGACGCCAAATCGCCGGATTGTTGACCGTGATCGCTCCATCCTGCAAAGCGCACTTGAACATGGTGTTGATAATCAGATCAAGCCGCATCCGTGGGCTATAACCGCAAACGGTACCCTTGCGCAGCGAGATCACCGAAAACGTTTTGTCTGCGAATGACAGTACAGCCTGTTCGCCCTGTAGCTTCGAAATCCCGTAGGGATAGCTGGAAACTGCCGGTTTCGTTTCATCGTACAGTTCGTTTTCCGTGTAGCCGTAGACCGAGCAGGAAGACGCATAGACGTAGCGTCGCACCGCAGCTTTCTTCGCGATGTAGGCCAGGTAGGCTGGAGAAGCCGCATTGAAAATAAAATTTTTGCTCGGCGAATACTCCGCCATCGGGTCGTTGGAAAGCCCGGCAAGAAAAACTACCTGGTCGTATCCGGACAGATCTTCGGTTTCCAGCGCAAACAAGTCCTTCTCAATTACTCCGACCTCAGGCGGCAAGTGGTTGCCAAACCAGAAAAGATCGACAACGTCGACTTTGTATCCGCGTTCCAGAAGTTTCGGGATCAGCACCGACCCGACGTAACCCGCGCCCCCGACAATCAGAATCTTCATCGTTTCTCCTTCTCGTATCGTATGTTGTCGGACAGTGGAGATGCCAGCCACTGCGCCAGCGTTTGCGCGGTACGGTCTTTTTCCGAAATTACCATGTCACTCTCGGGAAGCGGCCACTCGATTCCGATTGCAGGGTCCCGGAACGAAATCCCCGATTCTGCCTTCGAACTGTACACGCCGGTGCATTTGTACTGCACCTCACAATATTCTGTCAGCGCGCAGAAACCGCGTGCGAACCCAAACGGTGCCCAGACCTGCTTCTTGTTCTCGGCGCTTACATCCAAGCCAAACCATTTGCCCAGCGTTGGCGATCCCTTCCGGATATCAACCGCAACCAGGAAGGCCGTGCCCAGAGTCACCCGCATCAGTTTTCCCATCGGCGGGTCCCATTGGAAGTGTAAGCCCCGCAGCACCCCATATTTCGATCTTGAGTGGTTATCCTGTACGAACTGCGGTGGAAGCCCTAGTTCTGTGAACTCGTCAGCCCGGTAGGTCTCCATGAAAAAGCCCCGGTCGTCCCCACGGACCAGTGGAATTACTACGGCGATATCGTTTAGATGGCGTGATTCAATCGCTAAAGGCATGATTGTTGATGATCAATGTACACGCGCCAAAACGTCATTGGCCATACGTCTTTGGCGTATCGACTATCTTCAGTAACAGGCTAAAATGACCGCTGGAGCCCATCTCAAACCGGCGCCTGATGGCCATACCCGAGTCCGCAATCACGAACCTCACCTCGCGCAAGCACCTCCTGCGGAACAGCATCATCAACCTGCTCGGAGATGGCGCCCCCTTTGTAGTCGCTGTTATAGCAATCCCCCGGCTCATCGACGCCCTCGGGACTGCTCGTTTTGGCGTCCTCACCCTCATCTGGATGGTCATCTCTTACTTCACCGTCTTCGATCTGGGTGTCGGGCGCGCGTTGACCAACCTCATTTCTCGGGAACTGGGGAAGGGCGACGAGACTTCCATCGGCCCACTCGCGTGGACTGCCATCATGCTGACCGCCGGGCTCGGTACTCTGGGGGGCATTTTGTTAGCCGGGTGCTCTCATTGGCTCGTCTATTCGGTACTCAGAGTTCCGGAGTCACTCTGTCCCGAAACCGTCCGAGCTTTCCAGCTATTCGCGATCTCGATACCCGCAGTTCTTACCACAACGGGATTCCGAGGAATACTGGAGGCATACCATCGATTCGACATCGCAGTATCCATTCGTGGGCCGATGACGGCCTATAACTTCGGGGCCCCGCTCGCCGTTTTGCCCTTCTCCCACTCACTTGTTCCGATCATCGTCGTGCTTTTAGTCGGCCGTTATGTCTCGCTGTTACTTCACTTCACAGCATGCATAACCATGTTCCAGCCGTTGCGGCCTATATTCCAGTGGCGCACGGCCACCCTCAGTCCATTGTTGACGTTCGGCGGTTGGCTCACTGTATCTAATGTCATTACTCCAGTAATGTCCGGAATGGACCGATTTCTGGTAGGAGCGCTGGTCTCCATTCAGGCGGTTGCATACTATGCGACGCCGTATGAAATCATCACGAAACTACTAATCGTATCTGGCGCCGTGGGAGGAGTTTTCTTCCCAACCTTCTCCAGCGTGCTCATGTCCGATGTACCACGCACCTCGCAGATATACGCTAGGGCTACAAGATTTCTGGTTTTCTTACTTCTTCCAACCACGGTACTCGCGATAATCCTTGCTCGACCAGGGCTTCGATTGTGGCTCGGTCAAGACTTTGCTTCACACAGTACCCTCGTGCTCCAGATTCTGAGCATCGGCGTCATGATGAATGCCCTGGCGTCCCTACCTTACGCGCTCGTGCAGGGAGCAGGGCGGGCTGATTGGACCGCGAAAATGCACATGGTCGAGATGCCGGTCTACTTGGGGGTTTTCTGGCTTTTGACCACGAGATTCAACATTGTCGGCGCTGCCATAGCATGGGCGGTCCACACAACCTTGGACCTGATCATACTTAGGTCAATGGCCCGGCGCGTTCTCACCGCGCGACTACCCACCCTCTAGTTTCGTCCCGAACCATCTCCGTAAAATTCAGTAAACAAAGGGACTTTAAGTTCCTACGGCCACAGTGTTTTACGCCGGAATTCCCGTAAAATATTGATTCTAAGAGATCGCAAATATAGGGGGGTGGGGGGTCTGTTACCAGATGGTTAACCCTTTTCCTGCATCTGGCGAGCCCCAAACGGAGCCTCTGCCAACGGCCTCCCAAACCCATGCTCAAAGTTGATCCGCTCGTCCTCAAAGACATGGGGCCGCGCCCGCACCTGCGTAAAAATGTTTCCGATGTACTCTCCGATGATTCCCAGAAAAACCATCTGCAGCGAGCCTAAGAAGAAAACACCAAGCACCAGAGGCGCGATTCCAACCGAAAATTCCGTCCAGAACAGTACCTTGTAAACGAAGTACGACAAACCAGCCAGGAACGAAATCGCAGCTCCGAGGAACCCGACGAAAATCGCCAGTCGCAACGGCACTTTCGAGAGCGTCGTTACGCCGAGCATTCCAATGTCATACAACGTCAGCCAGTTGTTCTTCGTCTTGCCGCGCTTGCGCCGCTCCTGCGTGTAATAAACCTCGCTGTGCGGCAATCCGATCTCCGCGATCATGCCGCGAAAGTAAGGATAAGGATCTGGAAACTGCTTCACCATATCCATCACCTTGCGATCGTACAAACCGAATCCTGTGAAGTGCTCGTAAGTCTCGATCGAGGAGATGTTTCGCACCATGTTGTAGTACTGGCTGCGAATCCAGTACATCAGCGGATTCTCGCGGCTCTGATGCTTGATGGCAATCACGATGGGAATTCCTCGCTCCCACTCGGCGATGAACTGCTCCAGCAGTTCCGGAGGATCCTGCAGGTCCGACAGCAACACGATCACGGCGTCTCCGCGCGCCTGCATGAGCGCGTGGAATGGCGAACGCAAATGTCCGAAGTTGCGAGTGTTGCGGATGACCTTCACGTTGGTGTCCGCGCTTGCGATCTGCTTCAGGATAGTGAAAGTGTTGTCGGTCGAGCGATTGTCGATGAAGATGTGCTCGTATTCGTATCGGCCGAGCTTGGCCATCAGCGCGCGAACGCGCTCGTACACCTCCAGCACATTCCCTTCCTCGTTGTAGCACGGAGTCACGACACTGATCGTCTTCATCAGATCCCCCGGTCATAGATCAGCGCCCGCAGGGACGCAATGCTGGCGTAAGGACTGTCGATCTTGTCGATCATGATCGGTTCGTCCTTCTTCACCGCGCAGCGGATGACTTCGCCGCGCATCAGTTCGCGGCACGAGATTTGCCCCTTCTGCAAGGGGATCGCGAGGTAAACGTCTTCGTCCGCCAACACGTGCCCAACTGGGAGATCGCGACTCGCATAGACTCCGCGGACGAGGGAGTCAAGATACGCGATCTCCTTCTGAGGGGGGATTCGTTTTTGTGTCCCCGGAGCCCCACACATCTCCTTGGCCTTGTGAAATGCCTTGAACCAGGTATCGATCTGGTCGGGAAGCGAGCAGTAAGGGCTGACCTTCATGCCGTCGCTCTCGATGTCAATGTGCCGCTCGAACGTTCGCGCGCCCTTTGCATAGGCGATCAGCATGGAAGCGGTCCAATCGTGATACTCGTGCGTGGAGAACCCGATGATGTGGTGCGGATAGCGGTTTCGCAGGAAATCGATCTGGTTCATATCGAGTTCCTGGTCTTCGCTCGGGTAAAGCGAAACACAATGATTGATCGCGAGCGGAATGTGGCGGTTCTCGAAAAAGGTAATCAGGTCATCGACATCCTTAAGGGAGCTTCCACCGGTGGAAACGATGACGGGTTTCTTGGTCTGGGCGATCTTCTCGATCAGCACCCAGTCGTTCATGTCGGAGCTCGCCAGCTTCAGGATCGGAATGCCGAGTTCGACGCACAGGTCGACTGACTTCTCGTCGAAGGCAGTGGCCATCGGGGTGCAATTCCCATCGCGGATGGCTTTCACCATTCGCGCAATCTCCTCGAACGACAGCTGAGTATCCAGCGTTTTCTTGATGTAGCGGATATCGGAGCGGTCGCGAAAGTCCTTATGGATGAAGCGATCGACATCGCGCAACTGGATCTTGATGGCGGCGCGAACATTGTTGAATCGGACCACTTGGGAGTAGGTGGAGATGATCTTGAGTCCACGCGCCACGTCGCCGAGGTGATTGTTCGCGAGTTCCAGTACAAATAGATCTTCGAAAATATCTCTATTCATGCTTGGTTTCCCCGGTTCTCTGCGGAGCTAAGCATTCCTGCTCATCTGCATCTTGGTATCTGTTACTTGCCATCTCTTCGTCACCGAGAAAGGGATACATGTCGTCTAACGCCGGCGTGAGTATTGTGCCGTCTTCTAACTTGCGCGAGCGAATTCGCGGTTCGAATTCCTGCGTACTATCCAGCATCACATCAAAAAGGTATGGCCCTGGCGCATTCAGAGCACGATGCACGGCGTCCATCTGGGCACGATGATCAACCCGCATCGCGGGAATACCGAAAGCGTCTGCCACCCGCACCATGTCGGGAAAAGATACACCGCTGGCTTTGCTTTCGCCGACCAGGCGGCGGAAGAAGTTCTTCTGCGTAGTCCGGATCGATAAGTAGCCGTTATTGTTGAGTACGAAGATTTTCACTGGCAGATCGTAATGCATGACGGTCTGAAGCTCTTGCACATTCATCTGCAGGCTGCCATCGCCCGCAAGACAGATAACGCGCCCGCCTTTGCGGGCAAAAGCCGCACCGATCGAAGCGGGAAGATCGTATCCCATGGAGGCAGAACCGGAGTTGGAAAACAAGCGCTGTCCTTTGCGCAGAGGGAGTGCCTGGAACGGCACAATGCAGGCGGTGGCATTACCGCAGACCACGACGTCATCATCCGCGAGGATCTCACCTAGAAGTTCAATGAAATAGTATGGATTCAGCGGTGGCCCATCTTTCCGTTGTTTCGTCTGTACTACGCGATATTTGTGAACGCGCTCACGGCACCAGGCCAGCCAGGCTGAATGATCTCCTGTCTTTGCGGGGTCATTCAATTGCCGTGCCATTTCCGTTAGGAAGAGTTTCAGGTCGCACGCGATTCCGAGGTCCGGTTTTACGAGAGGCTTTTTGAACTCCAGTGGGTCGACATCTACTTGAATCTTGAACGCCTTTGGCGCGAAGGATGCCCAGTTGTAGCTGACCTGACGGATATTCAGACGGGAGCCCAAAACGAGGACGAGATCTGCATTTTGGACGGTGAAATTGCCGGCACGCTCGCCGATCGTGCCCGGGCGTCCGCAAAACAGAGGATCGTCCGAGGCGATCAGGTCATGAGTCCAACCGGTTGTGACCGGAATCTGCAGTGCGCGGATAACTTGTTCGAACTCGTCCAGGGCCTGCGCGAGTCGCACTCCGGTTCCGGCGAGGATCACCGGACGTTTCGCGTGGCGGAGTCTCTCGAGGATGTCACGAACAGTCTTTTCTAATTCCAGCAGGTTGAGTTCTCTCGATACTTCTGAATGATCAAAACCGGGGAGATCGCTCTCTTTTACTTGTGCCCCTTGAACATCAACGGGGATGTCGATCCAGCAGGGGCCGGGCCGCCCGTGCTTTGCCAGGCAATAGGCTTTTTCGAGGTGGTAACGGATGGCTTTAGGATCGTCGACAAGCGCGGCATATTTGGTAATACCACGAACCATGCTGACGACATCGACTTCCTGGTCGCCCAATTGGCGGAGTTCCGGGCAGCCCATCAGGGTTTTGCAGGTTTCGCGTTTCACCTGGCCGGAAACAATGACCATGGGGATGGAATCTGTCCAGGCACCGAAGACCCCATTCAGCGCATTGATTCCTCCCGGACCGGTCGTGACGTTGATGACTCCGGGCGTGTTCGTGATCCGCGCGTAGCCCTCAGCTGCCATGGCGGCAGCCTGCTCGTGGTGCATGCACACATACCGGATTCGGGGCTCGTTGCCGAATGAATCGTTAAGGTGCATAGCGCCACCACCTGTGACGAGAAACACGTGTTCCACGCCCCAGTCGGCCAGCCGTTTTGCCACGTAATCGGATACCTTGATCATGACCTCGATTAGTGTGAGACCGAAACAGCCTGCGCCCGGTGCCACTTCATTGTCCTTCGTAGACCGTCTTCCAGTGGAACATGCACCACGAGCCCCAGTTCGCGCTCTGCGCGCGAGGTGTCGGGTACGTATCGCGTTGTTGGGACACCGGGCCGGTTAAGCACTTCCACTTCCACCCTATGATCCGCAGTATCTGCTGTAAGCTTCGCCAACTCGCGAACGGTGACCGCGTGCGGACTGCCGACGTTGTATGGTCGCGCGGCTTCCCCTTTCAGCAGGATCGTCCACAGCCATGCGGCCATGTCAGCCGCGTATAGATAGGAACGAACAGTGCTGCCGTCGCTTTCGATACGTATCGTGCGGCCGTTCAGGGCGTCACGCATGAAGTTACCTACGGCGTACCCCTCCAAGGGCAAGTGCGGGCCGACGAACGCGAACAGGCGAGCGATCAGTGTCTTCATGCCGAACTGGCGTGCGTACATCGTGCAAAGGAACTCGGAGGCGCGCTTGGCCTGGCCATAGGCGCTCTTCTCGTCGGTCGTCGCGGGAGCACCCGGGTAGTCCTCGGGGATTCGTGGCAGATCGTTCGGCGGTCTTCCGTAGATTGCCCCGGAGCTGGTGAATAACAGACGTCGGGTGCCGGCTTGCCGCGCGAATTCGAGGACTCGGCGGGTTGCGGTGAGGTCGGCGTCGAAGGTCGCAGCCGGAAATTCAGGGCCAGCCTTGACCGATGCTTCCGTGGCGGCGTGAATAACGAATCCGAACTCGCCTTCAGGAAAATCAAAATTCTGCGCGGTACCTCGAAGCAGGCTGACCGACTTGTAATTCGCGACGGCGGGAGCTTTCGCGCGGAACGCTTCGGGATTGCGCGTTAGCAGAACCGCCTCAAGTCCGAGGTTCAGTTTGGTATCGGCCCAAACGAGACTTTCCGTGAGCCACGTTCCGACGAAACCCGTTCCACCGGTGATCAACAGGCGCTGTCCTCGCAACGGTTCCCAAATACCCGACGTTGTGGCGAGAACATGATCGAGGTCGGCCGCGAGAGGATGCGTCATAGGGTGCGCAACGCCACGCATTCGACGGGCGCCTCCCGGAGTACGCGGACCATGTACTTGATCATTTCTGGAGTGAGGCCGGGATAGACGCCGATCCAGAAGGCCTGGTTCATTACGCAGTCGCTGTTCTTCAGATCGCCGGCGACGCGGAATGGGACATTCTTGTATGCCGGTTGGCGGACGAGGTTGCCGCCGAAAAGTTGGCGGGACTGAATTTTCTTGGAGTCGAGGTATTCGACTAAATTCTTGCGCGAGAACGGAGCGCCGTCACGGACCATCATTGGGAAGCCGAACCAGCTCGGATCAGAATGCGGAGTCGGTTCGGGCAGGATGAAGTGTTCTTGCAGGTCGGCGAGGCCCTCATGCAGCGCCGCGAAGTTCTTTCTGCGGGCTTCAATGAAGCTCGGTAGTTTTTTCAACTGGGCGACGCCGACGGCGGCTTGCATGTCGGTGGCTTTCAGGTTGTAGCCGATGTGCGAATAGATGTACTTGTGGTCATACCCGTGCGGTAGCTGGCCGAGTTGCCAGTTGAAACGTTTACCGCATGTGTTCTCTTTGCCGGGCGCGCACCAGCAGTCACGGCCCCAATCGCGGAAGGATTCGACGAGCGTGCGCAGCAGCGGCTTCTGCGTGAGTACGCATCCGCCCTCGCCCATGGTGATGTGGTGGGCGGGATAGAAGCTGGTGGTGGCGAGGTCGCCGAAGGTGCCGACCTTTTGTCCGCGATAAGTCGAGCCGAGGGCGTCGCAGCAATCTTCAATCAGCCATAAGTTGTGCTTTTTGGTGACGGCGACGACGGAGTCAAGATCGAAGGGATTGCCCAGCGTGTGCGCAAAGATGACGGCCCGCGTGCGATCCGTAAGTGCAGCATCGAGTTGCGTCACGTCGACGTTGAAGGTCGGAATCTCGACGTCGACGAATACCGGCACCAGGCCGTTCTGAACGATGGGATTGACCGTTGTCGGGAATCCTGCGGCCAGGGTGATGACTTCGTCGCCGGGCTTAAGTTGGCGGTCGCCGAGGCGCTCGGAAGTCAGGGCCGAGATGGCCAGCAGGTTTGCCGACGAGCCGGAGTTGACGAGGATGGCTTCGCGGACGCCGACGAAGCGGGCGAACTCGCGCTCAAACTGCTCGGCAAAACGCCCGGTGGTGAGCCAGAAGTCCAGCGAGGACTCGACGAGCGTCTCCAATTCTTCTTCGTCGAAGACACGGCCGGAAACGGGAACAAAGGTCGTGCCGGGAACGAACTCGCGCGCGGGGAATGCCTCGCGATAGTACTCGGCCACCATGACGCGGATCCGGTTGCGCAACTCATCTGCTCGCGACACTACTTCAACGCCTCCCGGTACCACGCGATGGTCTTTTCAAGTCCCTGATCGAGGGTAAAGATCGGCTTCCAGTTCAGCTCTTTGCGGGCGCGCTCGGCGCTCAGGTATTGATGGCGAATCTCGTTCGAGGCCTGGTTGAGGATTTCGGGCTTGAGCTGCGAGTTCATCTTCGCGAGGATCGCGTTCACGAGATCGAGGACACTGATCTGCGTTTCGTTGGAGAAATTGTAGGCGGCACCGCTGAATTTGCGGTCTTTGTACAGGCGCTCCGCCAGAAGCATGTAGGCCTCGGCGCCGTCTTCCACGTAGAAATAATCGCGAATGAACTTGCCGTCCGAACGAATGATCGGCCGCTCGCCACGAAGGACGGAGCGAATCGTGCCGGGCACGACGCGGTTCCAATTGAGATCACCGCCGCCATAGAAGTTGCCACAACGCGTAATTGCCACGGGCAGCCCGAACGTGTGCGCGTAGGACTGCGCAATTAAGTCGGCACAGGATTTGCTGACGTCATAGGGGTGGCGTCCCTGAAGAGGCATGGCCTCGGTGTAGGGAAGAACTTCCTGGTCCCCGTAAGCCTTGTCGGACGAGGCGAGCACGATCGATTTGACCAGTGGCGAGCGGCGGCAGGCCTCAAGCAGGTTCCAGGTGCCGCGAACATTGCTTTCAAAGGTTGAGAGCGGATTCCGATTGGCGATGCCGACAATAGTTTGCGCGGCGAGGTGGAAGACAATTTCGATTTCGTACTCGCCAATGACGCGCTCGAGAAGATATGGACTTGCGAGGCCGCCACGGACGACGTTCACGCGATCGGCGAGGCCAGCATGGACGAATTCGCTAGCAGGAACCCAGTCGCGGACGAGCGTGGTGACGTTCGCGCCCTGGTCCAGCAGGTGCTTGGTCAGCCATCCGCCGACCAGTCCGGTTGCGCCGGTTATGAAGACCGCGCGATCTCGCCAGAAGCCGTTCTTCATTCCTGCCAAACTTTCCATGGGGCTTCACCGGCCGACCAAAGCTGGTTCAAGTATTCGTACTCGCGGTAGGTGTCCATTGCGTAGAAAAAGCCTTCGTGCTGGTAGGCCATGAGCTGGCCTTCGTTGGCCAGACGCTCCAGCGGTTCGCGCTCGAAGATGCAATCGTCACCGGAAATGTAGTCGAAGACCTTGCGATCGAGGACAAAGAAGCCGGCGCTGGCACGTTCACTGGTCTTGGGCTTCTCTTTGAAATGGGTGACGCGGCCGATGGAGTTTGACTCGATCATGCCGAACCGGGAACTCGGACTTACGGTGGTAACCGTCGCCAGCTTGCCGTGGCTTTTGTGGAACTCGAATAGTTTCTTGATGTCCACGTCGGCGACGCCATCGCCATAAGTGAGCATGAAGGTGTCTTCGCCGATGTAGCGCTCGATGCGCTTGACGCGGCCGCCCGTCATCGTGCTCTGGCCGGTGTCGGAGAGAGTGACGTGGAAATCCTGCTCCTGGTGGTTATTCCTGAATTCAATCTTCGAATTGCGCCCGAGGCAGACGGTGAAGTCGTTGTTCATCGCCTCGTAGTTCAGGAAGTAATCCTTGATCATGTTGCCGCGGTAACCGAGGCAGAGGACGAACTCGCGGAAACCATAGTGCGCGTAGCTCTTCATGATGTGCCAGAGAATGGGACGGCCGCCGATTTCGACCAGCGGTTTGGGGCGGAATTCGGTCTCCTCCCGCAGGCGGGTTCCCAAGCCTCCGCACAACATCACGACCTTCATCGCAGCTCCTGAACGGCAATGATTACGACATGGATGAGTTGCATACTTGGTAACACACGCATACGGCGACCACAAGCCCCGGGTATACGAAAAGGAAGTACCTTAAGGGCTTGCACCTTCTGGGCCTGCAAAAGGCCGAGTGGTTTGGGTTGTTGAGGACAATCTTAACTCGTTCAGAGCACCTCGGAGGCTCGGGAAATCTCCGTAATCCCGTCGGTCGCTGGGCGCAAAATAAGGTAGAGGCCCCTGTGACTGTCATCACACCCAGGTGTTCACCCGGCTGCTAAACTGATAATTCTCTTATGGCTGCCCCTAATTCACTGTTTGTCCGCGCCTGCAAGGGCCTGCCCACCGAGTCGACGCCGATGTGGTTCATGCGACAGGCGGGCCGGTACATGTCCGAATACCGCGATGTTCGAAAGCACCATTCATTGGTCGAGATCTGCAAGAAGCCGAAGTTGGCCGCCGAGGTGACGATCACCGCGGCTGAAGTCCTCAAGGTAGACGCCGCCATTATCTTCGCCGACCTGCTGCTGCCGCTCGAAGTAATGGGACTACCGTTCCATTTCTCGGTCGGCGAGGGGCCGGTCATTGAGCGTCCGCTGCGGACGGCCGAGGACGTGCGTGTCCTGCGAACCGATCGTACGGCGGAACTGGGCTACGTGCCAGAGGGGATTGCTGAGTGCGTTCGCCACTGGGGCGACAGGCTGCCGGTGATCAGCTTCTGCGGCGCGCCGTTCACGCTGGCGAGCTACATGATCGAGGGCGGCGGGTCTCGCAATTACCTCGAAGTCAAAAAGATGATGTACAACCAGCCGCAGGTCTGGGACGAGCTCAACCGCAAGCTGGTAGATGTCTTGGCGGCGTACTCGCTGGAGCAGATCAGGGCCGGGGCGGACGTTCACCAGGTCTTTGACAGCTGGGTCGGCTGCCTGAGCGTTGAGGACTACCGGCGTTACGTGCTGCCGCATACGACAGAGTTGGTTCGGCGGTTGAAGGTTTCGGGTTCGCCGATCATCTATTTCGGGACAGATAGTTCGACTCTGCTGACGTCGATGCAGGAGACGGGGGCGGACGTGATCGGCCTCGACTGGCGGATTCCTCTCGACGAAGGCTGGGCCAGGATGAATCACCAGCCTGCCGTGCAAGGGAACCTCGACCCGGTTACGCTCTTCGCCAACTGGAAGGAGATCGAGGCGAGAGCTGACCGCATCCTTCAGCAGGCGAACGGGCGACCGGGACACATATTCAACCTGGGGCACGGCATCCTGCCGCAAACGCCTGTCGATAATGTAAAGAGTCTCGCGAAATTCGTGCGTGAGCGCAGCGCCGCGTTGCGCACCCAGGCGGTGCGATAGAAATGAAACGTGCGGTGCTGATGCTGGCACATGGAACTCCGGAGAAGCCGGAGAACGTGCCCGCTTACCTTCGCAACGTGACCAGTGGGCGGCCCCTGCCGGAAGAAGTTGTAAAGGAAGTGCAGCACCGTTACGAGTTGATCGGGCAATCACCGCTGACATGTTGGACATACGAGCAGGCCGAGAAGGTTTCGGCGGAGTTGGGTATGCCCGTCTACGTCGGGATGCGCAACTGGAAGCCGTATATCGGCGAGACGGTGAAGCAGATGGTTGCCGACGGCGTGACACAGTGCGTGGCGATTTGTATGGCGCCGCACAATTCGAGGACGAGCGTCGGGCTTTATCGGCGCGCCGTGATCGGTGAGACAGGGAAGGCCCCGTTCTCGGTCGATTTCGTTGAGAGTTGGCACGATGAGCCGCTGCTAATCGAAGCTTTCGCTGAGCGGATGCGCATGGGATACGAGAAGGCCTGCAATGAATTCGGTTGTTCCTTGCCGGTGATCTTTACCGCGCATAGTGTCCCAATGCGGACGGTCGAGGCGGGCGACCCCTATGAGACGCAGGCGAGGCACACGGCCGAACTGGTGGCGGCTTCAGTCCCCGAGGTTACTTACTGGCGATTCGCATTCCAGAGCCAGGGAATGAGCGGTGGCACCTGGCTCGGGCCCACGGTGGAAGAAACGATCACGGGGCTCGCTGCGGAAGGGCATAAGGGGGTCTTTGTCCATCCGATCGGATTTGTTTGCGACCATGTCGAAGTCCTGTACGACATCGATATCGCCTTCCGAAAATTCGCCGAGG